>JBHIDN010000451.1:0-1529 GCA_046760125.1 Anaerolineae bacterium | reverse complement strand
TATGGGTCCGGATCTCGAACTGCTCCCGAGAGTCCTTGTCGATGAAAGGCGAACGCATCACCGTAAACTTCTCGATCTTGGTGGGCAGAGGTACCGGCCCCACTACTACGGCCCCCGTCCGCTCCGCGGCCTCCACTATCTGTTGGGCCGACTGATCTAGAACTCTATGATCGTACGCCTTCAAGCGGATCCTGATCCTATTCTTGGCCATATCCTCGTTACTCTACTCCATGATCTTGGTGATGACGCCTGCGCCCACGGTCCGCCCTCCCTCTCGGATGGCGAAATGGGACCCTTCCTCCAAGGCTACGGGGACGATGAGTCTCACCCCCAGGTTCACATTATCTCCGGGCATTACCATCTCCACCCCTTCGGGGAGGTGTACCTCCCCGGTGACATCCATGGTTCGGATATAGAACTGGGGGCGATAGCCGGTGAAGAAGGGGGTATGTCTCCCTCCCTCCTCCCTCTTGAGGATATATACCTCCCCTTGGAAGGAGGTATGGGGCTTGATGCTCCCGGGAGCGGCTAATACCTGTCCCCTTTGCACCTCATCTCTCTCTATCCCTCTTAAGAGACAGCCTATATTGTCTCCCGCTTGCCCTTGATCCAGCATCTTGTGGAACATCTCCACCCCGGTGACCGTGGTTCTCCTCACATCATCTCTCAACCCCACGATATCCACCTCTTCCCCCACTTTGATGGTCCCTCTCTCCACCCTTCCGGTGACCACCGTGCCTCTCCCCTTGATGCCGAAGACATCCTCGATGGGCATCAGAAATGGCTTATCCATCTCCCTGATGGGGGTGGGGATGTAATCGTCTATCGCCTGCAGAATCTCCCAGATGCACTTATACTCTGGAGCCTCAGGGTCTTGCGATTCCGACTCCAGGGCCAGGAGAGCCGAGCCTCGGACGATAGGTATCTCCTCCCCGGGGAAGCCATACCCCTCCAAGAGTTCCCTCAACTCTAACTCCACCAACTCTAACAACTCCGGGTCTTCCATCATATCTACCTTATTGAGGAAGACCACGATGCTGTGGACCTCCACCTGGCGAGCCAAGAGCACATGCTCTCTGGTTTGGGGCATAGGGCCATCGGGAGCGGAGACCACCAGGACCGCTCCATCCATCTGGGCCGCTCCAGTGATCATATTCTTGATGTAGTCGGCATGGCCTGGGCAGTCGATATGGGCGTAATGGCGCTTCTCTGTGGAGTACTCCACATGGCTGATGGCGATGGTTAGCCCTCTGGCCTTCTCCTCTGGGGCGTTGTCGATGGTGTCGAAAGGTCTGAACTGGGCTAACCCCTTGAAAGAGAGCACCTTGGTCATCGCCGAGGTAAGGGTGGTTTTCCCATGATCTACATGGCCTATGGTCCCCACGTTTACATGGGGCTTGTCTCGTACGAACTTCTCCTTAGCCATCTATAAGACCTCCTCAAAATCTTTTATGCCGTCACCCGCTGCCTGATACCGCCGGTTATCTCCTCGGCCAGTTCAGGGGGCAACCTATCATAGTGATCGAACT
>JBHIDN010000450.1:0-1537 GCA_046760125.1 Anaerolineae bacterium | reverse complement strand
GGCATCCCAGAGACCACGGCTTCCCTAGATACCATCGGTGTACACCCCGACTATCAAAAACAGGGGATCGCCACTCAGTTGATGGAAGAGTTCATCACCCACGTTAGGGCGGCTGGGGTGGATACCGTCTACACTTTAGTGAACTGGAACGATTGGGCTCTCTTGAGGTTCTTCGAGGCTGTGGGTTTCGCCCCAGCCAAGACGGTGAATCTGGAGTTAAAGATCAGGCGGTAGAATGGCCATCTTGAACTTCGGCTGGATGATCGAAGGGGAGCTGGCTGGCAGCGGGAGGCCTTGCACCAAAGGGGAACTGGTATGGCTAAAGGAGCAAGGCATCGGGGCCATCGTCTCCCTCACCGAGACCTCCCTCCGGAGAGACAAGATGCTCTTGCCTTGGCTGGATGCCTTGGGGTTCGAATACCACCATATACCGATCGTGGATCATACCGCCCCTGAGCAGTCCCAGATCGATGAATTCATAGGGCTCATGAAGATGATGCAGAGACGAAAGAAGCCCATACTGGTACACTGCGCGGGGGGATATGGGAGGACAGGGACTATGCTTGCCTGCTACTTGGTAAGCATCGGCCACCAAGCAAAGGTTGCGGTGGATGAGGTGAGAAGGAAAAGGCCCTACTCCATCGAGGAGAACGCCCAAGAGGAGAGTGTATTCGAATATGGACGCCGACTGGGGAGGGGATGATAGAGAGTTCAAAGCGGAAAGAGTTGGAAAGAGAGGGTTGGGTCAGGCAGTTCACCGCCGATGAGCCCCGCTTGAGCGAAGCGGTGGAGTTGTACGAATCCTTGGGTTTCGAGGTGCATCTTGAGCCCGTGACGCCTGACGAATCTGCGGAAGAATGTCAAATCTGCTTCGAGGAGGAGGGTGAGAGATACAAGACGATCTATACTAGGCCCAAACGAGGGGATGTAGAATAGGCCAAGATTCCCACGTCGATTCGTGAGAAAGGAGGAGAGATGGCGAAGATGCCTGAGGTGATCCAGACTTGGCAGATGGCAGAGCCCTGGAGCATCGATAAGGAGACGGGAGAGAAGAGGCCGGGCAAACTGGTGCAAACGACTATACCCCTTCCGGAGTTAAAACCTGGCGAAGTTTTGGTCGAAGTCGCGGGGTGCGGGGTTTGTCATACCGATTTAGGCTACTTCTATGATGGGGTGCCCACGATGACCAAGCCCCCTTTGACTTTGGGCCATGAGATCAGTGGCACTGTGGTAGCGGGGGAGGGGGAATGGGTGGGGAAAGAGGTGATCATCCCTGCCGTTATGCCTTGTAACAGTTGTCCCATCTGCGCTGCCGGTCGGGGCAACCGCTGTTTGGCCCAGAAGATGCCGGGCAATAGCCTGGAGATCTATGGGGGTTTCTCCAGTCACATCCCCGTCCCCGCGGAGGATCTCTGTCTCGTTGAGGATCGGAAAGGTCTGCCCTTGGAGTGGCTGGCGGTTGTAGCCGACGCGGTGACCTCGCCCTATCAGGCCGCCATGCGAGCGGACCTGAAAGAGGGAGACAACGTGGTCATCG
>JBHIDN010000449.1:0-1547 GCA_046760125.1 Anaerolineae bacterium | reverse complement strand
GAGAGACGGGTGATGAGGCTTTCGGGGAGCCCTTTCTCTTTCATCGACTTCTGGGTTTCTTCTACGGGGTAATCCACTCGCCGATACTCGAGTGTCGCCTCTCGGCTATCGAAGAGAAGACAACTGGCTCGAGGGTCCCCATCGCGAGGTTGCCCCACGCTTCCAGTGTTGATCATATACCGGTTCGTATCCAGGGTTAAGATCTGTCCAGGGGGGAGGATGTAAGCCTGGGGGTGTGGCCCCTCTTCGCGGAAGATCACCGGAACGTGAGTGTGACCGTGAAAACAAAGTTGGGTGTTGAGAAGTTCAAAACTGCGCTGGGCCACTAGGGGATGGGTGACATACTCCCAGATGGGAGCGCGGAGGCTACCATGAACTAAGGTATAGTTGTCTTGGGTGAGGGTCTCAGGGAGGCTTTGCAGATAGGCTCTATTCTCTGCGGTCAGTTCTTTTGCTGTCCATCGACAGGCCTCCCGCGCAGCGGAGTTAAACTCGGCGGTATCCATCTTGCCGATGGCCGCCCAATCGTGATTTCCGGCCACGCAGCGAAGAGGGAGTTCTCGGAGGCGGGCGATACACTCGTTAGGGTTAGGCCCATAGCCAACTAGGTCCCCCAAGCAGAGCACCTCGTCGATATGGACAAGATCGACCTCCGCCAAGACTGCTTCCAAGGCAGGTAGATTGCTATGGATATCGGAGAGGACGAGATAGCGCATCGATTTCAGTCTACCACAGATCGGCTCTCTTGACCAGGCCGTTCAGTTAGGTCCTGCCCAGCCTCCAGAGGTGCTCGGTTGAAGCCTCTTTGCATTCTAATCGAGCTCTCTCTTTTTCTCAATAGGAAAGTGGTACTTGATGTCAACCTTGACTTTGGGGAGCCTTCTCTTCTGTCTCTTTGGGCCGATGGCTCTCTCCTACCCAGAAGTGGTCGGGGAGGACCAGGGGGCTAGACAAGACGCGCAGGCCATCGAGATGGATGCCTTCCGTCTCGGCAGAGTCCCGTGGGAGGGGAAGGGTGGCGGGGTTCACGTAACAAAGATTAGGCTGCCGACCTAACTTCTCAAAGTACCGCTCAGCGGCCTCCCGGATCTTTAGAGAGACCTCTTTCTTCGGGTCATCGTCGAACCAGAGAAGCCCTACTCGCATCCTGTTCTCATCTCTTTGGAACACATGTTCTATTATATCAGAACAAACGTCCTCTGTCAAGGGGACTAATGATCTCCGGGGTCCTTTCAAAGTAGCCGAATGGGGGATTTATTCGGCTTTCTTGAGGGCTAGATTAAGTCGCCTCATGAGGCGGGCTTTTCGGCGGGCAGCATTGTTCTTATGGATGATCCCCTTCACTGCTGCCTTATCGAGGGCGCTTATAGCCTGTTGTGCGGCCTGAGCGGCCTCCTCCAGTTTGCCCTCGGCGATGAGCCGCTCCGTCTTCTTTATGAAGGTCCGAGCCCGAGAGTGGAACACCCGGTTTCGCTCCCTCCTTCGAGCCGAGGACCTAATCCTCTTCTTTGCCGATGCTGTAGTAGCCAAGAGACCTCCGTGGTTGC
>JBHIDN010000448.1:0-1558 GCA_046760125.1 Anaerolineae bacterium | reverse complement strand
CATCTCGTGCCCTGTCCCCAGTGCCATGAACTTCGCCTGCCCCACCATGCTTGCCTTACCTGTGGCACTTATAGGGGCCTCGAGGTGATCCCTCAAGAGGAGTCGAAGTAAGCCGGCCTTTTCTCCCATCTTTATGGCCGTGCCAGGTGGCAGAGCAAGCACGGCCGCTTCTATGTCAGTATAAGAGTCTGCCTTATTAGAAGGGGGACAGGCAAGCGATGGCTAAGAGGTTCGCTCTTCTCTTCCCCGGCCAGGGCTCTCAGTACGTAGGCATGGGTCGAGATCTTTACCAAGGGTGGCCCCAGGCCCAAGCCATCTTCTCCCAGGCCGATGAGGCTCTGGGGTTCCGCCTCTCGGATCTCATCTTCCAGGGGCCCGAGGAAGTACTGAGCGATACCATCAATACCCAGCCGGCCATATTGGCTACCAGCATAGCCTGCTGGGAGGCTCTATCTACCCAGGGGTCGTTTGAACCCGCCTACATTGCGGGCCATAGCCTGGGAGAATATACCGCCCTGGTGGTGGCGGGTGCTCTGGGGTTCAAAGAGGCTCTACACCTGGTGAGAGAGCGTGGCCGCCTGATGAAGGAGGCGGGAAAAGAAAAGCCAGGGGGCATGGCCGCCATCCTGGGCTTGGAAGAGCGGGTAGTGGAGGAGATCTGCGACCAAGTCGATTCCCAAAACCCGGGAACTTTGGCTGTAGCCAACTACAACTGTCCCGGCCAAGTCGTCATCTCCGGGTTTAAAGAGGCTCTAGGTGCGGCTATGAAGTTGGCACAAGAGAAGGGCGCACGGCGGGTCGTGCCCTTGGCCGTGAGCATCGCTGCCCATTCGCCCCTCATGACCTCCGCGACCACCCTCTTCGCCCAGGTGGTGGCTCGTCTCCCCTTCCGCCGAGCGGAGATCCCGGTTGTAGCCAACCTCACCGCCCAGCCCATCACCGCCCCCGAGGAGATAAAAAGCGAACTCGTTCAACAACTCGCCTCCCCTATTCGCTGGACCGAGTCGATCCAATATATGATAAAAGAAGGCGTCTCCACCTTTATAGAGGTGGGGCCAGGAAATGTGCTCAGTGGGTTGGTGAAACGGATCGATAAAAGAGCCCAGGTCATAAATGTAGGTCGCCTAGAAGAGTTGCGAGGTTTCAGGCTATGATTCGCCTTCCCCCGGTCGTACCGATCTCCCACTCTATAGACCCCGTTTCGACACTTTTTCACCACCCACTATGGAAGATGAACCTAAACCTAATCCAAGGAGGGCAAAGTGATCGACCTAACCGATAGAGTGGCCCTCGTCACCGGGGGTTCTCGAGGCATCGGACGGGCCATCGCCCTCAAACTAGCCTCCTTGGGAGCCAAGGTGGCGGTCAACTACCGTACCAATGAGGCCGCAGCCCAAGAGGTAATAAAAGAGATCGCATCTCGGGGCGGAGAGGCCATCGCCCTGCAAGGGGATGTGAGGGACGCCGATCAAGCCGGGGATCTAGTGAAGAAGACCCTGGAGGCTTTCGGTCGCCTAGATATCCTGGTCAACAACGCGGGCATCACCAAAGATACCCT
>JBHIDN010000447.1:0-1563 GCA_046760125.1 Anaerolineae bacterium | reverse complement strand
ACCAAGTGGGAGTCGGAAAAACATCACAATGACGCGGCACAATCTTTGATGAAAGAACGCCGGGATGATCGTTTTGCCTCTATTTTATTCGGGCCAGATCCTTATTTTGAAATCTTCTGCCATGAGGAGAAGGAACTTAGGGTCGGCGAATTTTCTGATAATCTCACCTTCATAGTTGTAGCCCACGGCCTCATAAATGCCAAAGCCAAGGGCAGTTTCCTGAGGCTTCGAAAAGAACGGACAGCAGAGATGGCAGAAAAACTCTCCTGGCTTGGCACTTATCACAATATCTATAACCCTGACGAATTCGTTGCTTTCCTAGGGTTTACCGAGGAAGAGTCATTTGACCGAGTTCGTCGTGTGAGCGATTTTCTTCTGGAGGAATATCTTTTCACTGGGCTAAGAAATCCAATGGGGATGTCATACCTTGCTAGTTACAATCAATTCATCTGCACTCCCCTTTCTCTTACTGGAAGTTAAGAGCAATAATTGGCAACGGCGTATAACAGTGGATAAAAGGGAAATCAAAGATTTCCCCAAACTCGTCCTTCGGCTGAACTTCTTTTGGCCGCCGAGACGTTAGATGGCTAAACCGACTACACAGCCACGCTGACATTAGCAAAGGCTTCTAGGCGTCTACCCTCCCTCTGCGAACCTCTCTATCAATTCCCCGATATACTTTATCCCCTGAATGTAGTCGGCGATCTTGATATTCTCATTGGGGGCGTGGATCCTGGACTGGGCGTGGCTCACTCCCATGCCCGAGGCGGCCGGTATCCCCAGCGCCATACTTAGGTGATACATGGGCCCGCTCCCGGCCGCAAGGGGGTAGACTACCGGCTCTTGGCCGTAGATGGTGCGGGCGGCCTCCAAGGCCGCTTGAACGATGGGGGCCTCGGGGGGCGATTTGGCGAATTGCTCACTGGTCACCTCCACGATTTCGATATCCTTGAAGCCGCGTCGATCTAGGTGCTTGCGCAGTAGGTCCAACACCAGGCGGGGCTCAAGGTCCGGCACTAGGCGGAAGTCCAGTTTAACCATAGCCTCGCTGGGGAGCACGGTTTTCGGCCCTTCGCCGATGTAGCCGGAGCGGAAGCCGCAGATGGTACAAGTGGGCCCGTAGAGATGTCTCTCTAGAGCCTCAACCCCTTTTACCCCTCCTACGAAGTGGGGGATGCCGAAATCGGCTTTTAACTTCTTCTCCTCGAAGGGGATTCTGCGTAAGAGATCCCTTTCTTCTGGTGGCGGCTCTTCTACATGGTCCATCAAGCCATCCACGGTGAGGCGATCGTTCTCATCTTTGAGGCTAGCCAGGGCCCACACCAGCCGCCAGGCCGGGTTAGGCACCAAGGTAGCCCAAGAGGAGTGGAGATCTCTCTTGGCCCCCTTAGCCCGCAGTTCCACATAAAGTATCCCTTTCAGCCCCAGGTATATCACCGGTCGTTCGGAGAGGTCCTTAGAGCCCCCTTCCCAGATGCAACCATCGGCCTCCAGGAGGTCCCTATTCTCCTCCACAAATTGGCCTAGATGGACGCTCCCTATCTCCTCTTCCCCCTCAAAGAC
>JBHIDN010000446.1:0-1564 GCA_046760125.1 Anaerolineae bacterium | reverse complement strand
GGCTCCTGGTCTCCCTGGTGTATAGGTTGTCGTGGAGGTTGTGGCAGTGGTCCGCCCCGGTAGCGGAGAGCAGGTAGCCTATGCCCATCCCTTGTTTCCAACGGGGCTCATGCATGGGGATCTCTTGCCCCTTCACATGGAGGGCGTATTCTTCGGCTCCGGAGCCGATCCTCTCCGCGGCTCGTTTCACCCCCTCGGCTAATGTATCTCCCAACCCCTCTCGGCGGGCGATCCTCCCCACCATCTTCACCATAGCCGAACTGTTCCCGAAAGCCAACTCTAACCCATCGGTATCCTTAGGTGTCAGAAGTCCCTTCTCATAACATTCCATAGCCAAGGCGATAGCGCTTCCGGTGGAGATGGTATCTAGGCCGTAGGCGGCGCAGAGTTCGTTCCCTTTGGCGATGGCCGCCAGGTCGCTGACGCCACAGTTGGAGCCCAAAGCGGCTATGGTCTCGTACTCTGGCCCCCCGTAGGTGGGATCGACGATGAAGGGTCCTTCGCTGGTGGCAACCCTCCGCTTGCAGCGGATAGCGCAGGCGTGGCAACCTTTGCGCCCCACCAATATCGTCTCCGTCATGGTCGATCCGGCGATGGCCTCCGCGGCGGCGAAGGAACCGGCTTGGAAGTTACGGGTGGGGAGCCCCCCTTTCTTATTGAGGTACTCCACCCCGCCTGCGGTGCCATCTTTATGAAGGCCACCGGTCAGATCCATATAGTTCTTGGCTAACCATTGGGCCAGGGAGCGGAGCCCCTTTGGATCCGCGACCGAGGGCTTTCTTCTCCCTCGCACGGCGATGGCCTTGAGGTTCTTGGAGCCCATCACCGCGCCCATACCTGTGCGTCCTGCGAAGTGGTGGAGGTCATTCACCACGCAAGCGAAGCGGACCAAGTTCTCTCCCGCGGGGCCTATCTGGGCCACGCGGATGAGGGGATCTTGTAATTCCTCTTGGATCGCCTCTTGGACGGGGGCGGTGAGTTGTCCCCAGAGGTGGGAGGCGTCGCGAACCTCAACTTGCTGGTCATCTATCCAGATATAGACCGGCCTTTTGGCCCTGCCTCTGATGACCAGGGCGTCGTAGCCCGCCTTTCTCAGCTCTGCCCCCCAGAAGCCTCCGGCCTCCGCCTCGCCGTACCCCTCCGTCAGGGGGGATTTGCCCCCCACGCTGTTGCGGCCACTTCCGGCTATGGGGGCCCCAGTGATGAGACCCGCGGCGAAGATCAAAAGGTTCTCAGGGTCCAGAGGGTCGATCTTCGGTTTCAGGTTCTTGAGCAGATAGTAGGCGATGAGGTTTCTGCCGCCAAAGTAGCGGCGATAGAATAACTCCTCCGGTTCCTCTACCCTTTTATCCCCGGTGGAGAGATCGAGGTGTAAGATTCGACCGTTATACCCGTGGGGCACCAAACCCTCCCTCTCGATTGATTCGGCCCTCTCTAGCGATTAGCGATCGTCACCCGCCGATTTTTTGGGCCGCGGCCACCAGGCCAAAGCAGCCGGTGAGCATCATATCGCCGTAGGGCACGGCCATGTAGCCTAACCCTTCGGCCATCCGCCGGTTGGGCC
>JBHIDN010000445.1:0-1570 GCA_046760125.1 Anaerolineae bacterium | reverse complement strand
ATCAGTAGGCTGCCGTTCTGGCCGCCGAAACCAAAGGCGTTGATCAACCCCACATCTACACGGGCTGGCCGAGCCACATTGGGGACATAATCTAGGTCACACTCTGGATCGGGGGTCTCCAAATTTATGGTGGGCGGAAGGAGGCTCTCCTCCATGGCCTTCACCGTAGCGATGATAGAGATAGACCCCGCGGCTCCCAACATATGGCCCACCATCGATTTGTTGGAACTGATGGCTACACGATAAGCGCCCTCGCCAAAGACCACCTTTATCGCTTTGGTCTCCGAGACATCGTTTAGAACCGTGCCTGTGCCATGGCTGGCGATATAATCGACCTCAGAGGGGCTCATCCCCGCCTCCTGGATGGCCAGGCTCATCGCCCGGGCTGCCCCATCTCCACCGGGATCCGGGGCAGCGATATGGTAAGCGTCCTCGGTGAAGCCGTAGCCCAAAACCTCAGCATAGATATGTGCCCCTCGCCTGGCGGCGTGCTCTAGAGTCTCCAAGACCAGGACCGCCGCCCCCTCCCCCATCACCGTCCCATCGCGCTGAGCATCGAAGGGACGGCAGGCTTTCTCTGGCTCCTCGTTCCGCGTGGACAAGGCTCCCAGGCGACTGAAGGCCACGATGACTAGAGGGGTCATGATCGATTCGGAGCCACCGGCGATCATCACCTCCACATCGCCCCGCTGCAGCCGCCGAGTGGCCTCTCCCACAGCCACCACCCCCGTGGCACAAGCCGCCACCGGGGCGTTGGTCGGCCCCTTCACCCCTAGGTTGATGGCGATCTGGCAAGGGGCCATGCTGATGAGGATGGAAGGCAAGGCGGTAGGCTTGACCCGGCGGAACCCCTCTTGAGAGAGGATCAGGGCTTGTTCTTCGATCACCCCTACCCCTCCGGCCGCGCTTCCTATCTCCAAGCCGATCTTCGTCGCATCTTCCCTCTCCATATCCAGTCCCGCATCCTCAAGCGCCATGGCCGCCGAAGCCAGGGCTAATTGGATGAAGCGAGACATTCGCCTCGCTTCCCGCCTCTTCATATAATTTTGGGGATCGAACCCCTTCACCTCGGCAGCGATCTTGGTAGGGTATCCTTCCGCATCGAATCGGGTAACCGGCCCCACCCCAGACCTCCCCGCGGTTAGGCTATCCCAGAAATCGGCCACCGAAAGGCCTACCGGCGTGACCGCCCCCATCCCGGTGATCACCACGCGGGAACCGTTCCTCACCCTTTTCATAGCCTCCCTCCCCTGAATTCGCTATCTGATTATAACACGGAGGGAAAAGGAAGGCTACGAAGAGGTAAGAATTGACCATCCTTTATCCCGATGTTATACTTTTCCCAGATCGATGGATCGATCCTGGGCGTAACCTTATACCCCCTGGGGTGTTTCTATTTTTAGCCTTCCCCAGGGTAACTGGGGAGTTGCACAGTTGTCCGAGCAGGAGTTGGTGGAGAGAGCCAAAAAGGATTCTACAGCCTTTGGCCTTCTCTATGAGAGATATGTAGATCAAATATATCAATACATCTTCTATCGCACTGGAAACCGCCAGGACGCTGAGGATCTGA
>JBHIDN010000444.1:0-1575 GCA_046760125.1 Anaerolineae bacterium | reverse complement strand
GGTTTAGATCATCAGGAGCGATGATCTTTTCCCAAAGGACGCGCGGCACCACCCCGAAATGTGCCCCGCCATCAAGCCAGAAGGTTCCGTCGGAGACGATCTCCAGTCGCACTTGGCCGAGAAGCATCCACCTAGCCTCGTACTACCTTCTCCACCACCTCCGCACCCCGCCGTAGGGCTTCCTCATTCAAGGGAAGAAGATGGTGCCTCCTCTCCGGCAGGTTCTCCTCTAGAGCGGCTATAGCCGCTTTCATAGAGATGACCCCCGTGGCTCTTATCAAGGCTCCCAGAAGGACCATGTTGGCCATCCGCTCGTTTCCCAACTCCTCAGCGATATCGTTGGCCGGCACCCGGATGGTGGTGATATCCTTCCGAGCGGAATCGGTACTCACTATGGAACTGTTAACGAAGAGAAAACCCCCAGGCTTTACCCGGGGCTCGAACATCTCCATGGAAGGAGGGTTCATGGCGATGACGATGGTGGGGCTATCGGTGATGGGCGAGCCTATTGGCTTATCGGAGAGGGTGATAGTACAGCGGGCGGTGCCCCCCCGCATCTCGGGGCCATAGGAGGGGAGCCAAGTCACATTCCGCCCCTCTTTGAGGCCCGCGTAGGTGAGCACCTGGCCAGCGAAAAGGGCTCCTTGGCCACCAAAGCCGGAGATGACGATCTGTTTATGCATGATTCCCTTCCCTCATTTAAGGCTTTTCACCTCATCTATCACCTTGTAGTCTCCCAAAGGGTAGTAGGCCGCCATACTCTCCTCCACCCACTCTAGGGCCTCCAGGGGGCTGAGCCCCCAATTGGTGGGGCAGGAGGAGAGGATCTCCACCAAGGAGAACCCCAACTCTGCCATCTGCGCCTGGAAGGCCAACTTTATAGCCTTCTTGGCGCTAGCGATGGTGGCCGGTTTGGTGACCATCCGCCTCACTACGTAGGCTGCCCCGCTGGTAGTGGCGATGAGTTCCGCCACCCGAAGGGGGTAGCCGGCTAGTTTCACATCCCGACCAAAGGGGGTAGAGGTCGTAACTTGGCCAGGCAGGGTGGTGGGAGCCATCTGGCCTCCCGTCATGCCGTAGATAGCGTTATTGATGAAGATGGTGGTGATATTCTCCCCTCTGCTGGCGGCGTGGACGATCTCGGCGGTGCCTATGGCCGCCAGGTCTCCGTCCCCTTGATAAGTAAAGACCACCTTGTCGGGCTGGACCCGCTTCAGACTGGTAGCCATGGCCGGGGCGCGGCCGTGAGCCGCCTCCGCGAAGTCCAGATTGAAGTAGTTATAGGCCAAAACCGCACACCCCACAGGGGCGATGCCGATGGTAATCTCTCGGATTCCTAACTCGTCGATCACCTCGGCGATGAGACGGTGGATGACGCCGTGGGTGCACCCGGGACAGTAGTGGGTAGGGGCATCGGTTAAAGCCTCGGGCTTGGCAAAGACTACCTTTCTCTCCATATATCTCTCCTTCAAAGGCTCGCTATCTTCTTTATCTCGGCCAAGACCTCCACCGGTGAGGGGACCACGCCTCCCATCTTCCCATAAAAATGGATGGGCACCCGGTCGCAGGTGGCGA
>JBHIDN010000443.1:0-1579 GCA_046760125.1 Anaerolineae bacterium | reverse complement strand
TCTCCATTGACCTCGTTGAGAGGACCTCGGCTGTCAGCATATCTCACCGGTATGGCCGGTAGGCAATTCTACCTATATCCTCGCCCGCTATTTGGCCCTCCCCAGCCAGACTATTCCGAAGTAAACTCCAGAAGCATGGTAAGGTCTGGCGCGAGACGTGGAATAGATGGCTCCCAGGTAAGCCGCGCCGCCTTCCTCAGCCAACTATCTGCCTTCACAGAATAGTCCTAGACCTCGTTGATAGGCCATCTAGAGGAAGAGCGAGTGAGAAAGAAGGGACAAAGACGAAAGCCGAAACGAGGACGCGTGCAGAGAAAGGCCACCCTTTGGAAAGGGGTCCGAGCCTTCGCCTTAGTAGGTGGCGTGGTAGTGGCAGCGATATCGGTCTTCTGGATAATCATCGGCGATGACTGGGTCCGGTTTAAGGACCCTCATTCATCCAGGATCGAAGTTGCCTTCCGCGGGCCCGATAATCGCTATCTATGAGATGCCCACGGGGCCTCCTTCCACCGTCCGTCCCTCTCCCGGTGGGCTCTACCTTGACATAGGACTCTCGTCATACTATTACGATTTCGGCACCGTCAAACCGGAGGAGAGCCTGGAGCGGACTTTCCAGGTCACCAATCGGGGCGAGGCGGATCTGGTGATAACCCAGTTTTATACAACTTGTGGTTGTACCACAGCGCGTCTCACAGCGGGGATAATTCCCCCGGGGCAAGAGGCGGAGTTGACGGTTTATTTCGACGCTGATTTTCACCCCGGGGAGGGGAGGGTGGAAAGGGTGGTCATTATCGGCTCCAACGATCCAGATGAGCCAGAAGTGATGGTGGCCATCACCGCCTACGTTCTCCCCGGGTGAGGGAAGATGTTATGTTAAGGCTGTCGGTGCGCAAGGGCTCAAAACGAGGGGAGATCGGGAACAACCCGAACAGGACACGCCTCGCCACCAAGGTGCTTCTTGCCCTTTCGCTGGCTCTTCTGCTACTTTCGCTATCCAAGGGCGTGGTTTCAGCCGATGACGGCGGAGGAAAGAAGGCATATATCTTTTTCAGTTCGGGATGTGGTGAGTGTGTCCGTTACGTGGAGCGTTCGCTCATCCCGGCCTTGGAGGGTCAAGGTTTTCGAGGGCGCGTTGAGCATCACGACTACTTGACTCCCCAAGGACGACAAACCCTTATCGCCCTGGTGGAGGAGATCGGTCTCTCCCCGGAGGTACGCAGTTCCCTCTATGTGCTTGTGCCTAGCGAAGAGGGTACCATCGTCTTTTTGGGCCATGTGCCCGCTTCGCTCATAGAAGAGACACTGACCAGTAGTGATCTGCCCCCCGATCTCGTTGTGGCCCAGCCGGTGATGACCGACCACCCCTCATCTTACCGCTTGGGCAACTTCCAAGGCGAGATGCAAGAATTCGCCATCGACACGCCCCTCGAAGAGGCCCTACGCGAGTCCCGTTCCCTCTTCCAAGCCGGCGTGGAGCCGGTAACGGCGTCCGTTGGCGAAGGCCTGATTGCTCTTCTCCCCCCGGTGATCATCGCTGGCCTCGTGGACGGGGTCAACCCCTGCGCCTTCGCCGTGATCC
>JBHIDN010000442.1:0-1589 GCA_046760125.1 Anaerolineae bacterium | reverse complement strand
GTCGACTACCGGAAGATAAGTCTCGTCCAGTTGGGGGAGGAACAGATTTTGCCGTTGGGTCTCTCCCGCCTCAAACTTATCTCCGTGCATTGCCAGGCCGGGCCGGTCGGCGCAGAGGCGGAGGTTCAAATCGGGAGCCCGGAAGGGTTGCATGTGGGTTTGGCCGAGGGTGAAGGGGTAGGGGAAGCGGAACTGGTGGCCCAGGCCACTCTCAACGCTCTCCAGCAGGTAGTGGGAGCCAAGGCGGAACTGGCCCTAAAAGGAGTGGAGCGGTTCGATTTGGGGGGGAGAAAGATCATGGTGGTGCAGGTCTCCTCCCTCTTCCCCGCTGGCGAAGAGACCCTTTTGGGGGTTAGTTTCGTCGGGGGCGCGAGAGAGAGGGAGGCCAGCGCAAGGGCGGCCTTAGACGCTGTGAACCGCCGCCTACCGGTGATGAAACTCTCCTAACCTTTCCCAGCACTATCCGTGACTTATCTTCCCCTATTTAGAGAAAGAGTTCCTTTTTCTAGTCCTAGCAGGGCATTGACATCCTATTCAGGATATGGTAGAATGCATTAGGCCGGTGAGAGGCGTGTCTGGGTGGCCCAGCCTCCCCTAGGGAGGCGCAGGCGAAAGCCTGAAGCGGAGAGAAGGGGAATCTAACTTGGGCTTCTTAGGGGCCCAAAATGAGCGAAAGGAGATTCCCCGAAATGAAATGGCGCACCGTCTACCTGAGAGCGTTGTATGTGCTGGTCACTATCGCCGCTCTCGTTCTCGCCAGCGGCGCCACCAGCAAGTGGCATTAGAGGTCCACGTCGGACACCCTCCACCGGCTAGATATTAAGATTGTGGTCCAGCGTTGGCCCTCGGGGAGCCGTAAGACCAGATCAGAGTGGGGGGAGAGGAGCCTCTGGTGAGGCTCCTTGCCTTGTCATCGGACATCGGGAGTTACAAGTTGCGGCCCTCGTCTAGAGATGCCTATATTCTAACCTTGGTCTTGACCGCCGGTGCTTTGGCCGTTTGGTCCATCTCCGGCCTACCTGTTACCCTCGCTGGCTGGGGCACCCTAGCTCTCTTTGTGATCATGGTGGCCCTGGCAGATCTCTTCCCTATCGTGATGCCCGGGGAACTGGGTGAAGTAACGGTCTCGACGGCGATCTTTATCGCCTCAGCCATCCTCTTCGGGCCAGCGGTCACCATTTGGATCGCTCTCTTGGGAACCTTGATAGGGGAGATAGGCTACAGGCTAACCATCCTCAAGAGATCTTGGATAAGGGTGCCTTTCAACGTATCTCAGTTAGTTATAACCCTAGGTGCTGTGAGCTCTGCCTATGCCCTTTTCGCTGATAGCACCCCCACGGTACTCAATTCTCTTCGTGATTTTGTAGCCCTGATTCTCGCCGGGGTGATCTACTATATACTGAACGACTTTTTAGTATCGGTGGTAATAGCTCTAGATCAAGGCCTGCCCGTTCTGACAGTCTGGAAGATCGCTTTGCGAGATGCAGCATGGCACAACCTCACCATGATCCCCCTGGGTGCCATTCTGGCCTTACTCTGGACAGTGGCCCCTTGGAGCATCGCTTTGGCCTTACTTCCCCTTCTCACGG
>JBHIDN010000441.1:0-1601 GCA_046760125.1 Anaerolineae bacterium | reverse complement strand
TGGATCTCCTCCAAGAGGTATTGCTGGGCTGCTTCTCGACCCTGGATACGCAGAACATGATGGGGGTTCTTAGAGCCCTCGGTCAACTGCTCTCCGGCTTTCACCCGTTGGCCATTCTCTACTCGAATGCGAGCCGCGGAGGCTACCTCATACTCCTTCTCCAAGTATTTTTCGCGGCAGACGATGATAAGCCCTTTTTTCCTTACGACCTTTCCGCCCTCGCTGGCTATTATCTGGTTGAAGCGGGGCGACCCTTCCTTCCCCCTCTGGGCGAGAATGGTGCCCTCCTCGATCTCCTCTCCATCCTCCACCAGGATCCTATGGTTGCCCGGGATGGGATACTCGTCCCGGAAGACCTCGGTGGCCGAGACCCGGATCTTACGCACCCCCTCCTGGCGGATGATCTGCACGGTCCCATCTATGTCGGAGATGATCGCTTGCCCCTTAGGGTTTCGGGCTTCGAAGAGTTCTTGCACGCGCGGCAAGCCGTGGGTTATATCCGCCCCCTCCACGACGCCACCAGTGTGGAAGGTGCGGAGGGTGAGCTGGGTTCCGGGCTCGCCGATCGATTGGGCGGCTATGATACCCACAGCCTCCCCCAGGCGAACGAGACCTCCTCGGGCCAGATCTTTGCCATAGCAGAGGGCGCAGATCCCATAGCGCAACTGGCAGCAAAGGGGAGAGCGCACATATACCTCCGTGATCCCGGCCTCTTCAATCGCCTTGGCCTGATCCTCTTCGATCATCTCTCCCTGGCGGACTAGAACTTTGCGCGTCCTAGGGTGGGTGATCTTCCGGGCGGCGATCCGCCCCGAGATCCGCTCACTCAAGCTAGCCCCCATCCCCTCATCGTCGCTGACCCGTACCCAGATCCCTATCTTGGTGCCACAATCGATGGTGTTGACGATGGAGTCCTGGGCTACATCTACCAGGCGTCGAGTGAGATAGCCAGCGTCGGCGGTACGAAGGGCGGTATCGGCTAGCCCCTTCCGAGCCCCATGGGTGGAGATGAAGTACTCCAGGGTGGTAAGCCCTTCGTGGAAGTTGGAGCGGATGGGAAGGGCGATGATACGGCCTGATGGGTCGGCCATCAACCCTCGCATCCCTGCCAACTGTCGGATCGGCTGGAACCCTCCCTTCGTGGCTCCCGAAGTGGCCATCACCCTAATGGAGCCTAGAGGGTCCAAAGTCTCGGCTACCGCCTCCGTAACTTCATCCATAGCCTGGGTCCAAAGTTCCACCGTTTTCACATATCGCTCGTTTTCGGTGATAAGACCCCGACGATATTGCCTCTGGATCTTATCTACCTGTTCAGTAACCCTTTCCAAGATCTCCCGCTTGGCCTCGGGGATAGTCATGTCGCTGACGGCGATGGTGTGTCCAGAGCGGGTAGCGTAACGGAACCCTAGATCCTTGATATCGTCCACCATCTTGACCGTTGCCTCTAAGCCCAAGCGACGGTAACACTCGGTCACCAACTCCTTTAACTTCGGCTTATCCATCACTTCGTTCTTGAAACGGAGTTCCTCGGGTAGGGCGGTATTGAAGATAACCCGCCCCACGGTAGTCTCCAGGAGTTTAGTGCGCTTGCTCTTGCCCAC
>JBHIDN010000440.1:0-1606 GCA_046760125.1 Anaerolineae bacterium | reverse complement strand
CCCAGGCGACAAAGAGTTCGAGATCTTCCCCCCCCACTGCGTAGAAGGCACAGAGGAAGCGGAGATCATCCCCGAACTGGATTCCTATCCTGGCCAGAGGCTGCCCAAGAGGCGGTACAGCGCCTTCTATGACACCGACCTGGATGAACGCCTGGCGGCGCTGAAAGCCGAGAAGTTGATCGTCTGCGGCGTCTGCACCGATATCTGCGTCCTCCATACCGTGGCCGACGCCCGCAACCGGGACTACCCGGTGGAGATCTACACCGACTGCGTGGCCTCCTTCGACCAAGAGGCCCACCGCTTCGCCCTTAAGCATATGGAGAATATCCTGGGGGCGAAACTGGTTACCGAATGATGGGAGAGAGCGATATGCCTACCCCTTTTGACCCCCTAGAAAGGGTGCTCCGCGGCGAAACGGCGGACATCTACTTTGCCCGCGCCCAGAGCATCCTAGAGTTAGAGAACCTCAACCCTCAGGTGACCATGGAGGTCTTCACCAATGGAGGAGGCATCCTTTGCGGCATGAAAGAAGTGCTGACCCTCCTGAGTCGAGCCCTCCCCCCCGATGGCCAGGTGTGGGCCCTCTCCGAGGGCGATGAGATGGCGGAGAAAGAGGTGGTCTTGCGCATCAAGGGGCCTTATCGCTCTTTCGGCTTATACGAGACCGCCTTTTTGGGGATTTTGGCCCACGAGAGCGGTTGGGCCACCGCTGCCCGCCGCTGTGTGGAGGCGGCCGGCGATATCCCCATCATCTCCTTCGGTGCCCGCCACGTCCACCCCGAGGTGGCGGCGCGCATGGAGTACGCAGCCCTGGTGGGAGGTTGTGTGGCCTGCGCCACCCCCGCCGGAGCCAAACTGGCCGGGCTGGAGGCCGTAGGCACCATCCCCCACGCCCTGATTCTGGCCTTCGGCGATACGGTGAAGGCCATCCTGGCCTTCGACCGGCATATGCCCCCCGAGATAAACCGCATCGCCCTAGTGGATACCTTCAAGGATGAGGCCGAGGAGAGCCTCCGCGTAGCCGAAGCGTTGGGAGATAGGCTCTGGGGGGTGCGGCTCGATACCCCGCCGGAGCGGGGCAGGGTGACACCGGAACTGGTGATAGAGGTCCGAGCCCGCTTGGATCAAGCGGGGTATAACCACGTGAAGATCGTGGTCAGCGGGGGCATCACCCCAGAGCGGATCCGAGAGTTCAAAGAGAAAGGGGCTCCCGTGGACGCCTTCGGCGTGGGGAGCGCCATCAGCGGGGCCCCTCCCATCGACTTCACCGCTGACATCAAGATGATAGAAGGCAAACCGGTGGCCAAAAGGGGTCGCATACCGGGAGAGACCTATAACCCCAGGCTCAAGAAGGTAGATCTCGCCCCATACACCAAGGTGTGAATGAGCCCTGTCGCCTTTTTGTCTTAGAACTAATGTTCTAAGAATGCGGGGGCATCAAGTTGTACACCAATTAGGACCATTTCTAGATGGCCGCCTAAAGGTCCCAACCCCTCTCGATCGAAGTGGACTAGAGGCTTCAGCCGGAACCGCCTATCCTTATCCTTACAGGATCCCTGTCCCGCAGGTCCCAAAGGGATCCCGTGGGAGATCCCGAGGGATGGGA
>JBHIDN010000439.1:0-1610 GCA_046760125.1 Anaerolineae bacterium | reverse complement strand
CCATCGCCTTGTCCGCCGTCCCCCCAATCCCCACCCCCACGATAGTGGGGGGGCAGGGGTTGGCTCCCGACTTATCGACCGACTCCACCACAAAGTCTATCACCCCCTGGCGGCCAGCGGCCGGAGAGAGCATCTTGAGGTAACTCATATTCTCGCTCCCCCCGCCCTTGGGGAGAACGGTTATCTTCAGTCTGTCGCCGGGGACTATCTCCGTGTGGATCACTGCCGGGGTGTTGTCTTTGGTGTTTATCCTCGCCGAGAAGGGGTTTTTCACCACCGACTTGCGGAGATATCCCTCCTCATAACCCCGACGCACTCCCTCGTTGACCGCCTCGGTCAGGTCTCCCCCCACCAGATGTACCTCCTGGCCTAACTCCAGGTAGACCACCGTCACCCCCGTATCCTGGCAGAGGGGCATCCGCTCCTCTGCCGCGACCTGGGCGTTCTCCAAGATCTGGTCTAGGACTTCGCGGCCCAAGGGGGATTCCTCTTCCTCCTTGGCTCGACGCAGGGCGGCCAAGAGATCCTCGCCCAGGTAGTAGTTCGCCTCCATGGAGAGGCGAGCCACGGTCTCCACTATCTCCCGATAACTTATCTCTCGCATGGGATATATGCCTCCCTCTAAGAACCATGACCGATAAGCATTCTACATCGCCGCCCAGTCGTCGTCAATTCTTACCCGCCAGAGGGCGTGGGGCTTCACCCCTTCTTGGGGAGAACGTATCCCAGGCGGCGCAGCGCCCCTTCGTTCCGCCGCCACTTCTTGCTCACCTTCACCCAGAGTTCCAGATAGACCCGCTTGCCCAAGAGGGCTTCTATCTCTTTTCGGGCGGCGGTCCCGATCCGCTTCAGCATCTTCCCCTCTTGACCCAAGACGATCCCCTTCTGGGACGCCTTCTCCACATAGATAGTGGCCGAGATATAGGTGAGATCCTCTCGGCGCTCTTGGAACTCCTCCACTACTACAGCCACCGAGTGGGGCACTTCCTGGTGGAGAAACTCCAGCGCCTGCTCCCGGATTAACTCGGCGGCCATGAAGCGCACCTCCTGGTCGGTCACCTGGTCGGGAGGGTAGTATTGGGGGCCCAAGGGGAGATGGTCGATGATCAGTTCCAGGAGCCTTTCTCGGTTGTCTCCCCGGGTGGCGGAGAGAAAGAGCCACTCTTGGAACTCTCCCAGGGCTAGATAGGCCTCCCGGTGAGCCTCTTCCCTCTCTGGCCTTAGGAGGTCTGCCTTGTTCAAAACCAGGATAACCGGCGCTGGGCGCTCTTTCCTTACACGATCCCGGGGGGTGAGCAGCCTGGCTATCTCCTCATCTTCCTGCGTGGGGGGTTGAGAGACATCCACCATGAAGAGAGCCAGGTCGATATCCTTGAGGGCCCTCGTCGCCGTCTCTACCATATATTCTCCCAGTTTATGTTTGGGGAAGTGGATACCTGGGGTATCGATGAAGATGATCTGCGCCTGGGGCAGGGTAAGGATGCCACGCAGGCGACGCCGGGTGGTCTGGGGTTTAGGGGAGATGATGGCGATCTTCTGCCCCACGAAGGCGTTACTCAAGGTGGACTTGCCCACGTTGGGCTTGCCCAAGACGGCCACGAAGCCAGATC
>JBHIDN010000438.1:0-1612 GCA_046760125.1 Anaerolineae bacterium | reverse complement strand
CGTGGTCGGCTCCACCAGGCTCACCACCGCTTACCTGGGAGCGGGGACGGAGTCCTTCTTCAAGGTCTTCTTCGGCCTCTTCCTCGTGATCTACGCCATCACCGTCCAGACCCTGGTCACCCGCTTCTGGAGGCTGATCTCCGCTGAACTCTTCGGAGAGAGCGCCTTGGGCCAGCCGGTGGTGTCCACCATCGTAGGGCTTTTCATCGCCTGGCTCTTCGCCATCTCTGGCTCCTGGATCAACCTCTGGCTCTACTTCGGAGGCGCCAACCAACTCATGGCTGGATTGGCCCTCATGCTCATCTCCATCTACCTGGTGAGGGTTAGGGCTCGATCTGGCTTCACTCTGGGCCCGGCCATCTTCATGATCGTCACCACCCTGGCCGCCTTAGCCTGGGAGACCTGGATGTTCCTAAGAGCCTTACTCACCCGGAGCCCACTAGTGAGAGCCCCGTTGGCTTCATATCCAAACATCGCCCTGGCCATCAACGGGCTCTTCGTCCTAGTGGGTGCGGTGCTCTTCATCCTGGGCATCCGGATGGCCCTTTTGACTTGGGGGTCTTACTCCAAGTATCGGGCCGCGCCCCCTGCGGAAGCGCCAGCGGAGTAAGCGATAGAGTGCCTATAAATAAGAAGGGCAGCCCTTGCTATAGGGCCGCCCTTCTTGTATAATATTAGAGAGATAATCCGCTCAATTAAGGAGATGCGACTCCGATGGAAGAGAAGGAAAAAGAGGAAGAGAAGAAAGGGGGGTTGGGAGAGACCCTAAAGGGCGTCCTCTACGGTATGGCCTCCCATGGTCAAGTGATCGGTGCTCTGCGGACAAGGATGTACCTGGAGCACCTCTTCATGTTCATGACCCTGGGAGATATGCTGGGCGTCCCTGTCCTACCGCCCTACTATTCGTTGCGCCTGCTCCCCTACGCCGTCCCCAACATCAAGTCTTGGAAGAGGCGGGTCTTCCGAGAGAGGGACTTCACAGACGCCATATACTAACGTACTAACGATGCAGACTCCCCAAGTGAAAGTCGAGTTTGTGGGGTTACTCCCCACCTTCTTCAACCTCTGCGCTCCCTGTTGCACCAAGGATTATGTGGGCGCTTGCGGCATAGACTACGCCGCGGAACAACTCAAAGAGTACCCACCCCAGACACAGGAGATTCACCTCCAAGCCTATCAACTCTTCGTTAACCTGCTCCGGGACTTCGGCACCCAGGTCAGGCCCCTGGCCGTCGGTTCCATGTCCCCTAGGGGGCTGTGGCTCACTATCAAACATCGTCTGGGAAACGACCTAAACCTGGTTGTCAATGGCCGAAGGGTCGTCAAGGGAGATGCCGATTACGGGGTCATTAAGAAAGCGATAGAGGAAGAGATATATGGGTCAGGACGATAGATCGAGGAAAGAGCCCAGTTTATGGCAGAAGATCAAGGAGGTCCTCTTCGGCCTTTTCGTTTATGACCTCTATCGGAGTGCTATCCAAGCCAAGGCAGAATACGAGGACGCCTTGAACGTCCTTTTGATGGGCCAATTCCTGGGTATCCCCCTCATGAACTCGGTCTTTACCCTAAGGCTTTTCCCCTATCTCCTCCCCCAGTTGGGGGATTGGAAACG
>JBHIDN010000437.1:0-1619 GCA_046760125.1 Anaerolineae bacterium | reverse complement strand
TACAAGAAGCCCCAAGGACATGAACACCACTAGACAGAATAACCCAAAGAGCCGATCTCTCATCATGCGAACCTCCTCTTCAATTGAGTAGTGCAATCTCCAAGCCGTTGTTCGTCTCCAGGGTTTTCCCCTCGATCTAGAGCGGAAAGAAAAAGAACACCCCGGGTACACCCAACACGAGCATGAGGCTCTCATCACCCTGGGGTGCCAGCCATCAGCACACCCTTCCCGATTTCAACCGTATGCTACCATAGCAGAACCCTCTTGTCAATAGAGGCTTAGCAGATCGTTTCGCCACTGACTGCATAGAGTCTCTGTATACGCTACTACACACTAGGATGGCTCCACGCGCCAATCTTTCGCCTCGTCCTTCAGCGCCTCCACCATCTCTGAGGGCGCTTTAACATAGATCCCCTTGCTCTTGGCGGCTAGGGAGCCATCGGATAGGCGTATCTCTCCCCAGGCCTCTATCATGCGGCTTCCCATCCTCGTGATCCCACCCACAAGGGTCAAGGGCTGCTCCAAGGGGACGGGTTTGAAATACCGCACCTCCATCTTGGCGGTCACCATCCAACGCTCCTCTTGGTCGAAGAAGAAGGCCCGAGCCATCACCTCATCCAGAAGGGTGCAGACCAAGCCCCCATGAAGGACGCCCGGCCACCCCTGATGCTCCTGGCGGGGAGTGAACTCCGCCCAGACTCGCTCTTCATCCTCCTCGAAGACGAGCCTCAGGCCTATGGGGTTCTCCAAGCCGCAGACGAAACACATGCGGGAATTAACTTGCCGCTTCATCGAAGATCCTCACTAACTCCTTTCGTATCTCCTCAGGCATCTCCCCTCCATGGGCCGCCTTACGCAAATAGGATTTAAGCCCTCTAAGCCGCATGGTAGGAAGAGTCGCTCCCCTCGCCTCCAACTGCACCTGGGGATGGGTGAAGACGATCATCCCCTTTACTTCAACCTCCTCTCCCGGCAGGCGCTGAGCGATGTATTCGGTCAGCCTCTCCATCTCTCGCCGCGTCTCTTTCGTAGGGTTGCCTAGAGGCTCGGGAGCAAAACCCCGCAGGAGACGGAGGAGGCTAAAATCTCTTTGCCACCCATCTTTGAGGCAGCGAATCCGGCCCTCCACCCCTTTCGCCTTGATGACGAAAAGCCCACAAGGGGCCAAAAGGACGTGATCGGCGGGCAGGAGGTAATGGTAGAGATAGTGCTTATCATCGAAACCCCGCAGGGCCCGGGAGAGAACCTGATCCGCCCGGGGTTCATTTACCCATCGGTTCATCTGCCGATTCCCAACGCTTCCGATGACGAAACCCAAAAGAACCACTAGATAGGACCAGGGGTATCCCCAAGCCACCCACAGCAGGAAAAGGCCAGAGAGGACGAGAACCAGCCCCACCCCGCTCCCCAATTTGGCGGCTATCGACTTCCTAACGATCAGTTCCTCATCGATTCTAACTTGCACCTTTACCCCTCATACTGACCCAAGACCAAGCAGGCGTCCTGGCCTCCCAGCCCGAAGGAGTTGGAGAGAGCGACCCTCACCTCCGCCTGTCGCGCCACATTGGGGACGTAATCGAGATCGCATTGGGGATCGGGAGTATGATAGTTGATGGTGG
>JBHIDN010000436.1:0-1626 GCA_046760125.1 Anaerolineae bacterium | reverse complement strand
ATCAACGAACACATTGATACTGAGGAGCCTTCCTGCTACATAGACCTCTGGGTCCCCGCAGCGCTCCAAGCCCGCGTAGACCACCCCGGCGGTGACTGCGAACAGCAGCGCAAGGAGAACCGCTACCCTCAGGCTTCCTCTCCCTCTCATGGCCCACCTCCTTTACCTTTTGGTGAGAAAAACAAAACCCACCGCTTGTCAAACGTGGGCCTCTTCGGCAGCCCGGCCGTCATGGCTAGAAGCGTTAGACCCGTGGCTTTGCGCCCCCATCTTTCGACGGGTTTGCCTTTCATCGGAGGCCTATTCAGTTAGGAACAAGAATCACCGTTCGACCTTCTCATACCCAGTTTATCATAGATGGACAGGAAGAAAGGTTAAGGTTGGGTTTAGATTGGGCGGGGCTCAAAATGAGGAGTATAGGGGAGAAGGGGCTTCATCTAACCAGAAAACCACCTCACCGCTGAGGTGGCTTCTTCGCCCCTGGGGACAAGATCAAAACTCAAGGTTACAAGACCTCCCTCTGAGCTCTCTTCCAGAGATACCTCAAGAGGATGAGGGCTGCTATGAACTCCCCGGCCTCCACTAGCTGGCTCCAGCGCACGGGCCCCAGATAGAGGGTCTCATCGCCCCGGGTGAACTCGAAGACGAACCCTCCTAAAGAGTAGAGGAGAAGGTAGAGAAGGGCTATTAGACCAGGGAAGGGTCGAGAGATACGCCAAAGCAAGAGGATGAGGAGTATAAATATGAGAAGGCTCAGCCCGCTCATCACCGCCTGAGTGGGGAAGCGGAAAACGGTTATGCCGTAGAGATCAGGCAGTTCATAAGCCCAGGCCCCACGAGCGGGCAGGCCGTAGGCGCAGCCGCTCAAGAGACATCCCACCCAACCGATAGCCTGGCCCAGGGTCAGCCCGGGCACCAAAAGGTCTGCTAGCCGCCAGAACGACCATCTATACCAGAAGGAATATCCCAAGAGGCCTACCACCCCGGCCAGAAAAGCGCCTTGGAAGGCCAGCCCTCCTCGCCAAAGGTAGAAAGCCTCCCTCAAGTGGGAACTGAAATAGGACCAGTGGAGAGCCACGTAGGCCAGGCGACCTCCTATCACCCCACAGACCAGAACCACGAGGGCAGCATCCACCGTGCCCCAGAGGTCAGCCTTCTTCCATCTGGCCAAAAGAGAGGTGACTAGGAGGCCCAGAATGATCCCCGAATCGACCAGAGCGGTATAAGCGGATATGGAAAGACCACCTATCTCGAAGAAAAAAGGACGCATCTAACCTTGCAACCCCTCCACGATGCGGGCATATCTATCCGCCAGCCCTTCGGCTTGGCTATCGGACCCCGACTCAGCGTAGACATGTACGTAAGGGTTGTCGGGGTCCGGCCGCACCAAGACCCATTCCTCGCCCAACCGTATCTTCACCCCATCGATCTCCTCGCTGATGCGACCTCGATATTGCTCATTGAGGCGGCGCATCACCAACCCCTTGGCTTCCCAAGGACAGGAGACCTTCCTCTTAGCCATATGATACTCCGGCAAGGTGGCCACCACCCGGGACAACTTGGTCTCCTGCGAGGCCAGAAACTCCAACAGCTTGGCTATAGCCATCAGGCCATCCACAGCCTCAT
>JBHIDN010000435.1:0-1626 GCA_046760125.1 Anaerolineae bacterium | reverse complement strand
AGAGCCTACCCGGGTGGCGGGAGGCCAGTTCCTCCGCTATCTGCCCCGTCCCATCTGGCGAGTTGTCGTCCACGACGATGATCTCCAGCCCCTCGATACCCAGGGAGAAGATCTCCCTCACCATCTGGGGGAGGTTCTCCGCCTCGTTGTAGGTGGGGAGCACTACTATGGTCTTCACCACGCCCTTCCCTGGCCTTCTTTTGTCGAGAATTATACTAACCGGAGGGTAAATGGTCAAAGAAGGAGGCAGACGCTAGGGATTTGAGCCTTTCCCACAGGGATCCTGTAAGGATAAGGATAGGCGGCTCCGGCTGAAGCCTCCATTCCTGCCATACGTAGCGTCGGGCTTCAGCCCGACGAATCGACGAATCAACCGTCGCCCTTTAGGGCGCCGCTACATTTGTTCTTCACTTTAGACGGTTCCGGCTAGAGCCTCGACTCCTGGCCTATCCCTCTTCCAGTGGGTTGGAAACTCTTCGCTACTGGCTGCCATTTCACAAGAGGCTAGTTTGTCGGAACTTGCTACTTTTCCTCTTATGGGGTAGAATATAAACAAAGAGTTGGGCGGGAGCCCTTTTTAGGTTGTCGAAAGGCCTCCGCAACGGAGCGGAAGGAGGGCCAGGATGGCGGTGAAACGAGACCTATTGAAGAAGAGACTAGAAGGGGAGAGGGCGCGTCTTCAGGAGCAGATCGCCCAGTTGACCATCGGAGGGCAGGAGCATCCTGGCTACGGCAACCATATGGCCGATGATGCCTCAGAGGTCTTCGAGCAGGCTAAGAACCTGGCGCTTCGTCAGACCTTAGAGCGCCAGTTGGAACAGGTGGAAGAGGCTCTAGGGCGGTTCGAGCAAGGAACCTACGGCTGCTGCTTAGATTGTGGCAAGGAGATAGACCCCGCGCGGTTGAAGGCTCTACCCTCTGCCAGCCTTTGCATCGACTGCATGCAGCGTCGTGAGAGAAGGCGGTGAGCGAAGGGAGGCTGACTGGAGGCTTTAGATGGGCCCTTCTCTTTGGGGTGGCCCTTCTAATTTTCTTGGTGGATCAGGGGAGTAAATATCTGGTCCTACGGAACCTCTCTTGGGGAGAGCCTTGGAACCCCATAACCTCTCTGAGGCGGCTGGTGAGCCTTACCCTGGTGACCAATACCGGGGCCGCTTTTGGACTCCTCCCCGATAAGGGAACCCTCTTCGCCCTGGTAGCCATCATCGTGGTGGTAGCCATTCTTCTCTACGAGAGACATATTCCCACGGATCAGCCTTGGCTTCGCATCGCTTTGGGCATGCAGTTGGGAGGGGCGGCAGGTAACTTGGTCGACCGCTTGCACTACGGCCACGTCATCGACTTCATAGATTTCAAGGTCTGGCCCATCTTCAACCTAGCGGACAGCGCTATAGTGATAGGGGTATCTATCTTAGCCCTCTATTTCTGGCGTGGCGGTAAGGAGGCCTGAGGGAAGATGGTGAGAGCCGAGGCGGGGCGCGATGAAGGGGCCCCGCTTTCTCGTACGAAAGAGGTCAGAGAGTTCATAGTGACGGAAGGGGGGGATAGACTGGATAAGTACTTAATCGATCCCTTGAACTTGTCTCGTTCCCAGGTTCAACGTCTCATTCGCCAGGGCGGGGTGAC
>JBHIDN010000434.1:0-1627 GCA_046760125.1 Anaerolineae bacterium | reverse complement strand
AAAGTATCCCTTTCAGCCCCAGGTATATCACCGGCCGTTCGGAGAGGTCCTTGGAGCCCCCTTCCCAGATGCAACCATCGGCCTCCAGGAGGTCCCTATTCTCTTCCACAAATTGGGCCAGATGGACGCTCCCTATCTCCTCTTCCCCCTCAAAGACGAATTTTATCTTCAGAGGTAGTTCGCCCTTCGTTTTCTGATAGGCCTCGACAGCCATGAGGCGGGCCACTAGATCCCCCTTATTGTCGGCTGCCCCGCGGGCGTAAAGGACCCCCTGGCGGATCTCCGCTGCGAAGGGGTCAGATTCCCACTCTTCGAGGGGCTCGGGGGGCTGGACATCGTAGTGGTTATAGAAGATGAGGGTTCTTGGTCCTTCGCCGATGGTGCCATAGACCACAGGTGCCCCCCCGGCTACGGGGATGAGGCGAGCCTGGGCCCCGATCCGCTGGAGCATGGAAAGGACCATCTCCGCCGTTTCCTCTACCCCCACCTTCTGGGCCGCTATGCTTGGCTGTTGACATAAGCGTTGCAGTTCGACGACGAAACGGTCAGCGTTCTCATCAACATAGGCTTTGAACTCTTCCATGGAGCCTCCTTTCATCATTCCCAGTAGAGCAGGTGGCAGAACGCTTGACAACGCTCACCGTGAAGTGGCGCTGGGTTGCACATCTAGCGTGTGGGAAGGGACGCAAGCGATCCCCGAAAATCGAAGAGTTGGTCAAGGGGGACAGCATATGGTATATTCTAAGGCACGAAGGGGTTGGTCCTTTTCTCCCGGCCTATGGTGGTTGTGGGGCCATGGCCGGGGTAGACCACCGTCTCCTCGGGGAGGGTGAAGAGTTTAGTTCTTATGCTCTCTATAAGAGTCTTGAAATCGCCTCCGGGGAGGTCGGTGCGGCCGATGCCCATGTTGAAGAGAGCATCCCCAGTGAAGATGGCCCCCTCGCCCAGGAGGGAGATGCCACCCGAGGTATGGCCAGGGGTATGGAGGATCTTCAAACTGATATTGCCGAACCTCACTTCGTCTCCCTCCTCCAGGAGAATATCCGCCGGAGGGCCTGGGGTGACTCCCAGGACTAAGGCTAAGCCGCCCTGAGGGCTGGTAAGCCAAGGGGCATCGAGGCGATGGATGGCTATGGGGGCGCCGGTAGCCTCCTTGACCGATCTATTGGCCGCCACATGGTCGATGTGGCCATGGGTGTTGATGATATAGGCGATCTTCAGCCCCAAGGCGTGGATCTGGGAGAGGATCACCGGGGCGTCGCCGCCAGGGTCGATGACGATCCCCTCTTTAGTCTCTTCACAACCTACGAGATAAGAGTTGACTTGTAAAGGACCCACAACGAGGCCTTTAACTAACATGGAAATATCCCTTTCCTCTCCTCCCTGGCCTGCCACCCCGGCCTGGTACGCCTTGGGGCAGGCGTACCAGGGCAGGCAGGATGCCGATACCAATTTTGCGGGGATGATTCTATATCTTTACTCCTCTCTTCGTCAAGTGGAGGGAGAGGCTTGTCTTGTCTGAACCTATACTTTCGACCATGTGGGCTCAGAACCGCTTCACTCATCTGATCGACTTTTTCGACGCCGCCAGCGAGATGGGTTTTAAGCGGTACGAGTTGAACCACCA
>JBHIDN010000433.1:0-1657 GCA_046760125.1 Anaerolineae bacterium | reverse complement strand
GAGGTCGACCGCTCTAGAAGGGCTACGGCTTCTATATGATAGGTCTGAGGGAACATATCCACGGGTTGGGCTTCGACCAGATGGTAGCCACCCTCCCTCAGACGCTTGGTATCCCGGGCCAGGGTGGCCGGGTCGCAGGAGACGTAGATGATCTTGGCGGGAGCAAGCCCCACGAGGTGGGTGATAGCCTCCCTTCCGCAGCCTTGGCGGGGAGGATCGAGGATAGCCACATCGACCTCCGCCAAATCAGGCAGGATATCTTCTACCCGCCCTCCTATGAATTCCACCTTTTCCCCCTCTCCCGCAGGGATACTTTCGTACTGGGCGTTGAACCGGGCGTCGGCGAGGGCGCTATCGCTCTCCTCGACACCTATTACCTGGCCTACCTCCCCCGCCAGGGATAGACCGAAGGTTCCCACCCCACAATAGGCGTCGAGGAGAACCTCGTGACCCTCCGGGGCCAGATACCCCCGCACCACCTCTATCAGTCGCTCCAGTTGCTCTGTATTCACCTGGAAGAAACTGGCAGCCGAGATACGGAAGCACCTGCCCCCCACCTCCTCCACGATGTGACTATCCCCCACCAGGGTGAGGAGCGTCCCATCGCTTAGGAACTCCACGCAAGAGAGGGGCTCGTCCACTTTCAAGGCGGGGATCACATCCTCTTCCATCTCCAGGATCAGAAGTTTCTGCCCCGTCCTCGTGCCCACCTTGATGGAGACCCTCTTCAATTGGGGGAAGGCCAAATCGAGGGCGCGAAAAACCTCCTCTATAAGGGGATGCATGATGTAGCAGACCTCGATGGGGACCACTTCCCATCCCCGAAAGGTGAGAAAGCCGAGACGTCCCTCCTCATTCAGATGAAACTGAACGTGATTTCGGTAGAACCAAGGATCGTGAGCCCCCAGAGAGGGTTTGAGGGGAGGCTTGGAGACCCCGCCGATCCGTTCCAGTTGATCGTGCAGTATCTGTTCCTTAAAGCGCAACTGGGCTTCATAGGCTATATGCTGCCATTGGCAGCCCCCACAGGTTCCGAAATGGGGGCACCGAGGCTCCACTCTATCCGGCGAAGGACGCACCACCTCCAAGAGTCGGGCTCGAGCGTACCGGCCCTTATCTTGGACCACCTCGACGAGCACCTCCTCCCCCGGCAAGGCGTAGGGGACGAAGATC
This sequence comes from Anaerolineae bacterium, assembly GCA_046760125.1. Lineage (GTDB taxonomy): Bacteria > Chloroflexota > Anaerolineae > UBA7937 > UBA7937 > UBA7937. The sequence goes on along the minus strand of JBHIDN010000433.1, from coordinate 484 downwards.
ACCTTCCCTTCATGGCGGCCCAAGGCCTCACCGCCATGGGCCATGCCCGTCAACTGCAAGCGGATGGACATACAATGTTCCTCATAAGGAGTATATCATAGCCATCGTTTGAGGGCGAAAGGAAGTAGGGCAGGTTTAGAAACCTGCCCTACAAGTTGCCCAACTCGTTCTCGATGAGTCAAAATAGAGAAAGTTAGGATTGTAAGTATGCCTTTATTCGTCTCTCTGCCAAATCAACGTATTGTTTCTCGTTGTCATAGCCTATGTAATGGCGATTTGTCTGTAGCGCAGCGATACACGTCGTTCCACTTCCCACAAAGGGGTTGATGAGGGCCTTAGTAGGCTAGCCGGAAAACTATTGACGGTATGTGAAAGGATCCTTTTTCACGCATGTCTTGCGCAGACACCGCTCCGATTGACAGGGTTCATCGTAAGATGAGAAGTCGCAATCGGGATTCATCTCCTCACAAAGACCACGTTGTAA
>JBHIDN010000432.1:0-1658 GCA_046760125.1 Anaerolineae bacterium | reverse complement strand
CGTACGTAAAGTATCCCGAGGGAAAGGAGGGACACCTCTACAACAGGGCTACTATCCTCTCCCCCAAGGGGGTTCTAGTTGGCGAATATGCCAAGATACATCTCTTCCGGTTGATGGAGGAGGAGAAGTATCTAGCGCCGGGCAACGAGACCCCAGTTTTTGACCTCCCGTGGGGGAAGGGCGCTTTAGCCATCTGTTACGACCTCCGCTTCCCGGAACTCTTCAGGAAATATGCTCTGGGGGGAGCGAGGGTCGTTTTTCTTCCTGCTGAGTGGCCCTACCCCCGCTTGGAGGCCTGGCGGATACTGCTGCGAGCCCGGGCCATCGAGAACCAGTTCTTCATGGTGGGGTGTAATAGAGTGGGGGAGTCTAAGGGGAAGGTGTTCTTGGGCCGTTCGAGCATCTATGACCCTTGGGGGGAGCCCATCGTTGAAGGAGGGGAGGAGGAGATGTTGCTTACGGCGGAGATAGATCTGGATGAGGTCGATGAGGCTCGGCGGAAGATACCCATCTTCGAAGACCGGCGGGAGGAACTCTATCGATGAGGAGTTGGTTCGAGACTCAGGAGGTAGCGCCGAGGGTATATGCCATCTGTGAGCCCGGCCATTTCGAAGAGGTGATCTCCTACTTGGTTGAGGGGGAGGAGCGGGCCATCCTTTTCGATACCGGGATGGGTATAGCCAACATCCGGGAGGAGGTGATGGCCTTAACGGAAAGACCTATCACCGTAGTGAACTCTCACTCCCATTGGGATCACGTGGGCGACAACTATCGCTTCCCTCTCATAGCCATCCATTACGCCGAGGCCCATCTTTTGAGGGAGGGTGTCTCCACCGAAGAGTTGAGCCAGGAGATGCGATCGGAGACGTTTTTCCGGCCGCCGCCAGTGGGGTTCGACCCCAGCCAGTATAAGATTTCACCCTCTAGGGCCAGCCTGCTTTTGGACGAGGGGAGCCTCTTGGATCTGGGGGAGCGCATCCTTACTGTGCTCCATACCCCCGGCCATTCTCCAGGGAGCATATCTCTCCTTGATGAGAAGGAGGGGCTTCTTTTCAGCGGCGACACCGCCTATGCGGGCCCCTTGTACGCTCAGTTGCCGGAGTCTGATTTCGATCTCTACCGACAGAGCATGAAAAGGTTAGCCAGGCTCGTGCCCCAATTGAGCCTTCTCCTCCCCGGCCACAACGTAACACCTCTCGATCCAGCCATCCTTATGGAGATGGCCGAAGGTTTTGGCCAGATAGCATCGGGTGAGGCGACCTATAAATCCCAGAGTTCGAGATGGGGCCGGATTAGGAACTATCGATTCGAGAGGTTCTCCGTCTATCTTGGCGAATAGGAGGAAGAGATGAGCCAGGCATACGATATCGTGGCTCGGGTCATCAGCCAGAAGGGGACCTGTGCTAACGAGCACAGAGTAGGGGATGAGGTGCTCTTCACCGGGGATTCGGTGCAGGGGAGGATATGTCTTTCCGCTCTCTACTCCATGTTGCCCAAGGTCTACGCCATGCGGTATGGGGCCCACTTCCCCTGGCTGGAGGACCAAAGCATCTGCACTCACGCCTGTCCCGACTACAAGAACCCGGTGGTCTTTGAACTGCGGCGGGTGAAAAGCGGTTAGCGCGTTCGCCGTCGTCTTCTGAAAAGAGAATTGGCAT
>JBHIDN010000431.1:0-1660 GCA_046760125.1 Anaerolineae bacterium | reverse complement strand
CCAACATCTCTCCCTCCGTGGCCCGTACCGCCTCCAAGACTTCTCTCTTGTGGATGGGCTCTCTTATGCTTATCCCCTCGGCCACCGTGGGTCGAGGTTGTATAGAGGCCTGTCCCCGGAAGGCTTCGTATAGTGGTGAACAGGCGATAGCCTGCACGCCATAGAGGCGGGGAATCTCGTTGATCAGTTTCGCTTCTAGGAGATCCTTGAAACCTCGATAAAGGCCCAAGAGGTGGGTCCCTTGCCCCACGGGGACTATGATCTTTTCTGGGGCCCGCCATCCCAGATCCTCGCATATCTCGTAGGCTTCGGTTTTTACCCCTTCTAGGGGCAAGGGGTTCCAATAGTGGCTGGCGTAATAATCTTTTTGGGCCGCTTTTTGTGCCGCCCGGGCGGCTCTCTCCCTGGGGCCGGCGATGGGGATCAGTTTGGCCCCATAGGCCTTGATCTGGGCCAGTTTCTCAGGGGAGGCGTGAGCGGGGACGTATATTTGGGCCTCGATACCAGCGCGGGCGCAGTAGGCGGCCAGGCTGGCTCCGGCGTTCCCCGAGGAGTCCTCCACCACCCGTTTTATCCCCATCTCCACGAGGGCGCTCACGAGAACGCTTGTGCCTCTATCCTTGAAGGAGCCGGTGGGGGCCAGGTACTCGAGTTTGCAAGCCACTTTCCCTCCGTAGAGTTCAACTTCAACCAGAGGGGTACATCCCTCACCCAGGGAGACTATCTCGGTGACGGGCAGCATGACTCGATACCGCCACATGCCAGGGGTATCGGCGTCGATGGCCTCGCTGGAGAAGGGGAGGCTATCTCTCAAAGCGAAGGGTGCGCCGCATTCGCAGCGCCACCCTTGCACATCGCCCGGATATTCTTTGGCGCACCTAGGGCAGCGAAAGCCGAACCTCATTCTAGGACGATCTCTCCGCTCCTCCCCCCGCTCTTTTTGACTAGGCGCACATCCTGGATGCGCATGGCCCTGTCCTGGGCCTTGCACATGTCGTAGATGGTGAGGGCTGATACGGTGACTGCGGTGAGAGCCTCCATCTCCACCCCCGTCTTGCCCGTAGCCTCCACGATGGCCTTGATCTCTATCCCATCGTCTTGAAAGTGGAACTCAAGGCTTATGTTGGTTAAGAGAAGGGGGTGACACAGGGGGATGAGTTCGCTGGTCCGCTTGGCGGCGGCGATGCCCGCCACCTGGGCCACGGTTAAGACATCTCCCTTGGCTATCTCGTTTTTGCGGACGAGTTCGAGGGTCTGGGGGGTCATCACCACGCGACCTTTAGCCACCGCGACCCGCTTCGTGTCGGGCTTCTCCCCTACGTCTACCATGCGCGCTCGCCCTTGGGCATCTACGTGAGAAAGAGTCATGCTCTAGTGAACCGGACTCGGATAAGGCCCTTCACATCATCTAGCGCCGTCTGAAGGACATTGACTCGGCTATCGAGATCCTCGATCCATTCCACGGGGACCTCGAAGATCCTGTAGCCCTTCTGTTCCGCCCGCAGGAGGAGTTCAGTATCGAAGAACCAGCCTTGATCTTTGACTAAGGGGACCAGTTCCCTTGCCGCCTGACGCGTTAGGGCTTTGAAACCGCACTGGGCGTCAGAGAACTTGTTGAAGAACAGGAGTTTGATGAGCAAATTATAGCCCCGAGAAAGGA
>JBHIDN010000430.1:0-1678 GCA_046760125.1 Anaerolineae bacterium | reverse complement strand
GGCCCAACCGGCGGATGGCCGAAGGGTTAGGCTACATGGCCGTGCCCTACGGCGACATGATGCTCACCGGCTGCTTTGGCCTAGTGGCCGCGGCCCAAAGGCTCTTAGACCATTAGAGGAAGGAAGATGTCATACGGCTATCAAGATCGAATCTTGCGCCTCGATCTCTCCAGCGGGGATAAGGCAGTGGAAGAACCGGGGGAGATCTTCTATCGACGCCACTTGGGGGGATGGTCCCTCATAGCCCATTACCTCCTGAAGGAGTTAGAGCCAGGCATAGACCCTCTGAGCGAGGAGAACAAGTTGATCTTCGCCTGTGGGCCTGTCACCGGAGCCCCCATAGCGGGAAGCGGCCGCAACGCCGTGGGAGGCAAATCGCCTCTCACCGGCCTCTTTGGAGAGGCGGATGTGGGAGGCTACTGGGGAGCAGAACTCAAGAGGGCCGGATACGATGCCCTAATAGTGGAGGGCCGGGCGGAGAAGCCGGTCTATATCTGGATCCACGACGACCAAGTGGAGATCCGAGACGCCTCCCACCTCTGGGGGCAGCTCACCGCCCCTGTTCAGGAGGCTATCCAAAGAGAACTGGGCGACCCCCTCATCCGCGTGGCCCAGATAGGCCCTGCGGGGGAGAACCTGGTCCGCTTCGCCTGTGTGGTGAACGACCTCCACCATTTCGCTGGGCGTACGGGTATGGGTGCGGTGATGGGTTCCAAGAACCTCCGCGCCATCGCCGTGCGGGGAAGGGACCCCCTCCCCATCGCCGACCCGGAAGGACTCCGCGCCATCTCCCGCTGGCTCCTGGAGAACTACATGGACCGGTCCGGTGGCCTCCATAAAGATGGCACAGCGGGTGATGTGGAGTACCTCAACAAGAAAGGAGGGCTCCCCACCCACAACTTCCAAGCCGGCTCCTTCGAGGCGGCGGAGGCCATCGCTGGCTCCACCATGACCGATACCATCTTGGTAGGAAGAAAAGGGTGTTTCTCCTGCGCCATCCGTTGCAAACGGCGGGTGGCTGCTGAGGGGGCCTACAAGGTCGACCCTACCTATGGGGGACCCGAATACGAGACCGTCGCCGCCTTAGGCTCCAACTGTGGCGTCAGCGACCTGGTGGCCATCGCCAAGGGAAACGAACTCTGCAACGCTTATGGGCTAGACACCATCTCCACGGGGAGCGCCATCGCCTTCGCCATGGAGTGTTTCGAGCGGGGGCGCATCACCCCCCAGGAGACCGAAGGGTTGGAGTTGACCTTCGGCAACGCTCCAGCCATGATAGAGATGGTGGGGAGGATCGCCCGTCGAGAGGGGCTGGGAGATGCACTAGCCGAGGGGGTGAAACGAGCCGCGGAGAGGATCGGCTCCGGAGCCGAAGATTACGCCCTCCACGTGAAGGGACAAGAGATCCCCATGCACGAGCCCCGCTGGAAACAGGGGTTGGGGCTGGGTTACATGCTCTCAGATACAGGCGCCGACCATAACCATAACCTCCATGATAATCTATACACCAAAGAGACAAGGACCTTTAGACGGGCTCGCGCTCTGGGCATCTTGGAGCCGCTGCCAGTGAACGATCTCAGTCCAGCCAAGGTCCGTCTCTACCACTATGTGAGCACCTGGCGACTCCTTCACAATAGCCTAGGGCTTTGCCTCTTTCTGCCTTACGACTACCACCAAG
>JBHIDN010000429.1:0-1698 GCA_046760125.1 Anaerolineae bacterium | reverse complement strand
CGGTGAGTTCGGCCACATCAAACTAAGAAAGGGAGGGCCGAAGTGCACGTGTGGCGCGCGCGGTTGCCTAGAGGCTTTGGCTGGAGGACGGGCAATAGTCGCTGAAGCGCTCAGGGAAACCAATAGTCTACAACGTAGCGCTATTTGGCAACTGGCCGATGGCGACTCAAGCAAAATCACTCTTCGCATCATTCTGGAGACAGCGGCCAAGGGCGATGCTTGGGCGAACAAGATTCTAAGTACGGCCATGGGTTATCTAGGGATGGGGATCGCGAATTTGATCAACCTGCTTGATGTGGAGGGTATAATCATCGGGGGGGCTGGGGCATATCTTCCAGAGTCATCTCTCGGCCTGCTCCGCTCTAGCGTGGCTCGAGGCCTCTTGGGAAATCATCTCCCAACTGTGGCTATCACTCGTGCAGGCCTCGGGAGGAATTCTGTCATCATCGGCGCAGCCACCCTGGCTCTGCAAAGACTGGGGATCGCAGAGCCGGTGTAGCGATCTGGAGAAGGGGGTGAGGGAGATGTGAGAGAGGGGTGGTGACAGATGGATGGCCGTGGCTGTCGATTCCGAGTCGATCCCTTTTCCTTCAACAGAAGGGGCGGTGACGGTCATGGGTGCAATCCTGTCAGGAAAAAGGAGGTTACTTATGAGCGCGCGGAAGCGCTCGGGACGAATGTCGAAGTTAGGTAGAAGGGATTTCCTGAAACTTATGGGGGCTGGTGCGGCTTCCCTGGGGATCGCGGGTGTCGCTGGCTGTGCTCCAAAGGCCACGCCCGTTCCGGCAGCCACTCCCACCACTCCGCCAGCAGAAACTCCCGTACCGGCCGCACCCATTCATCTCGAGTTCGTCGTTTGGAGCTATAGCATTGAAACCATCCTCGACAACATCAAGAAGTTCGAAGCGGCCTACGATAACGCCTTCGAGGTCTCACTGACCGACATCGCCTGGGGCGAGTACCACGAGACGATGGTTGCCCGCTTCACGGCCAAGACACCCACCGATGTATGCTATAACGGTGGTGATTGGCTCCCGGAGTTCGCCAAGGCCGGTTGGGTGGTTCCCTTGGAGGATTACTTCCCTCAAGTGCTGGACTACAAACCGGACATCGTGGGCTACGCTTTGAGCGATATAACCTATAAGGGGAAGCTGTATGGCCTGCCCTACTATTCTGACATCACCAGCTTCCAGTACAATAAGGTGCTCCTCGAGGAGAGCGGCATCGAAGGCCCTCCTGAAACGTGGGAGGAGTTGACCGACCAGTTGGAGTTCCTCAAGGGGAAGGGGTTCGATCCTCCTATGGCCTTGGAGATCGCCGTCGAGATGCCCACCACCTTCGACAACTTCACGGCTATGGCCTACGGCCGCGGTGGGGAGTGGTTCGATGAGAACTTCGATCCCCTCTTCGAGGACCCGGCGGGCCCCATTGGGCAGCAACTAAAATGGATGGTCGACAACTACAAGGCTGGCCTGGTGACCTATCTACCCCACGAGACCGAGGTGCAGAAGCAGCTCAACACCGGTAAGACCATCTACACCGTGCTCTGGAACTATAACATGGCCGCGTTGAACAGCCCGGATGTCTCACCTCTGGCCGGACAGTACACGATCGGCCTCATGCCCGGCTCTACCCATGAGACCCAGGGGATGGCCAAGATGTACAACATGACCCAGATGGCCGTGGACCGGGGCGAGG
>JBHIDN010000428.1:0-1701 GCA_046760125.1 Anaerolineae bacterium | reverse complement strand
CACCCTGATGAGGAGGCGACCGATCTCTTTTCCGGCTTGCATTAATGGGGAGGGGTTATGATTCTAAATAGTTACGAACGGGGCCGATCCTTTTTGGGCAGGTTGCCTCACGAGGGCGACCTCTTGAAGAGCATAGAGGGGTTTTGCCGAGAAAATGGTATCACCTTGGGGGTGTTTACCGCTCTAGGGGCGGTGAAATCAGCCCGGCTGGCTTATTATGATCAAGAGAGCCGAGAGTACAGGGAGTTCGCCGTAGATGAGCCTATGGAGATGGTCTCCTGTATAGGGAATATCTCCTTGCGCGACGGTCAGCCTATCGTCCACGCCCATCTGGCCCTGTCGGATGGAGAGGGGAAGACCATCTCTGGCCACCTCATGCCCGGCACTCCCATCTTCGCCTGTGAGATCTTCATCCAGGAACTTCTGGGTGAGCCTCTAGTGAGAAGGCAAGATGAGGAGACAGGGGCGTCCCTTTGGTGGGGGGGCTAGCACTCATCTCTGGCTCGAGCGAGGGCAGTTGACCGACCGGCCATGGGAGTTGTAGAGCGTGCCGGTTTCATAGAAAAAGGAGGATGAGATGTCTTGCTATACCAGGCACTTAGGTGACCTCTTCGCTGCTGCGGGCATCGAGAATACCAAGGAGAACCGCAAGAGGGCCGATGGTTTAATCCGGGAAATCATAGCCATGAAGGAAGAGGGTTGTCCGGTAGTGTGGCGAGAGGTAAAGAGCCACTTGGCCGATCCAGATAAAAGCCTGGAGTTAGCCGACCGGCTGCGCCAGGCGTTCGCTAAAGCATAGGAGTTATTGTGGAGGCGATGGAGATAAGAGACCTCACCTCAGAAAACCTCTTCTATGTTGCCCGCTGCACCCATGGGGAGGAGGAGGAAGAGACCGCTTGGGCGGCTCAGGTGCGGGGCGTTTGGTTGACCTCGCTTATGGCTAAGGGGTTGCGGGGCAAGGTGGCCTATAAAGGCGACAACCCTGTGGGTTTCATCCAATACCTCCCCCTAGAGCACTCGCCTATCGATGTAGTAGGCCAGGCCTTGACCGTGATCCCTTGTCTGGTCTCCACAGTCAAAGGTCAAGGGCATGGGCGGGCTCTCATACAGGTGGCAGAGGAGGACGCTAGGCGGACGAGCAGAGGGATCGTCATCCCAGCCTTCGATCACGACTTCTGGTTCATGCCAGCCTCTTACTTTCAGAGACTGGGCTATCAGGAGGCAGACCGCCAGAAGACCTACGTCATCCTCTGGAAAGCCTTTGTTCCGGTCGATCCACCGTTCATAATGGGGAGGAGCTATCAGTTCGTGCCGGAGCCAGGGAAAGTAGTTGTCGATCTCTTCTGGAACAGGTGGTGTAAAACCAGCATCATCGAGGCGCGGCGAGTACGGGAGGTCTGCGCAGAATATGGAGACCATATCCTTCTCAAAGAGTACGATGCCAGCCAGCGAGCCACGCTGGAAAGGTATGGAATAAACCGCACCCTCTTCTTCAACGGCAAATCCAGATTCTGGGGTCATGAGGCTCCCAAAGAGGGAATCAGGGAAGAGATCGAAAAAGCGTTGGCTATAACATGAGGTATCCAATCGAAAAGTCGAAGGAGGGAAAATGGAGATCAAAAAAGTAGGTGTTGTCGGCTGTGGCCTTATGGGCTCTGGCATCGCCCAGGTTTGTGCTCAAGCCGGCTACCAGGTAGTGGT
>JBHIDN010000427.1:0-1706 GCA_046760125.1 Anaerolineae bacterium | reverse complement strand
CTCCGAGTTGGCATCCTATCTAAACGGTTATGAGACCGGGGGCATGGAGATGGCCTTTGCCATGCGGCCGGACACGCAATTGAACTCTTGGCCAGATGAGACCGGCGAAGCAGGCCCCAACTACGGCGGTGCTTATCTCTTTACTTCCTATTTCCTGGACCGCTTCGGCGAGGAGGCGACGCGGGCTCTGGTGGCCCACCCGGCTAACGGCATCGCCAGTGTGGACGCAGTTCTTTTGGAGTTCGGATATAGTTTTGATGAACTCTTCGCCGATTGGGTAGTGGCCAACTATCTGGACGACCCTTCTTTGGAAGATGGGCGATATGGCTATCGGGAGTTGCGGATGGGGGTGGGCGATGTTTATCCTCTGCGCCGTTATCCGGTGGAGCGACAGGAAACCGTCCACCAGTATGCGACCGATTATATCGCCTTTCAGCCCCAACGCCGCGACCTAAAGATCGATTTCCAAGGGGCTACCTGGGTGAAGGTGATGGATAACGAGCCTCATAGCGGTCGTTATCAGTGGTGGTCTAACCGGAGCGACGAGAGCGATATGACCCTTACCCGGGCCTTCGACCTCAGCGGGGTGGAGAGCGCCACCCTGGAGTTTTGGACTTGGTATGACATCGAGGAGAACTGGGACTACGCCTATGTGGAGGTCTCGACCGATGGCGGCCAGACCTGGGAGATCTTACAGGCCCCTTCCACCACCGATTACAACCCCAACGGCAACAGTTTCGGTTGGGCCTACACGGGGATGAGCGGCGGAGGGGAGGAGCCCCAGTGGATTCGAGAGGAGGTCGATCTGAGCGATTACGCGGGAGGGGAGGTACTCGTCCGCTTCGAATATATCACCGATGACGCCGTTAATCACCCCGGCTTCGCCGTGGACGACATCAGGATCCCGGAGTTGGGCTACGAGTACGATGCGGAGCCTGCCCTGGAAGGTGGTGGTCCAGGGAGCGATGATGACTGGGAGGCGGAGGGGTTCATCCGCATGGAGAACGTCCTCCCCCAGAGGTGGATCGTGCAGGTGATAGAGTTCGCCGGGCAGGAGACGAGGGTGCATAGGCTCGAACTGGACGAGGAGGGGAAGGGGGAGTGGCTCATAGATGCGGACGAGGTGGATCAGGTGGTCCTAGTGGTCTCCGCCCTGGCTCCCACCACCACGGAGGTGGCGACGTATAAGTATGAGGTGAGGGAGGTGGAGTAGCGCTGGCGAATCAGAAAGAGATTGATGGGCAATTGGAAGGGGGATACATTTGGACACGATGACCGGTCAGGTGGAGAAGATGTACTTGGAAGATGTGCCAATCCGCACTCCGGACCAAGATCGGCTAGGGCGATCAAGCTTCGCCCAAAGCTTGGCAGACAGCATTTTGTCCTGGGCCGGCGACGAAAGCATAGTGATCGGGATTCATGGGGCTTGGGGTTCAGGAAAAACGTCAATACTGAATTTGATAGGATATTTTTTGAGGGAAGCTGGCGAGAGCATGCCGAAGGAGAAGAGACCGATTATCCTGCGGTTCAACCCGTGGAATTTCGCCGGGCAGGCTGAGTTGATGTCAATGTTTTTCCACCAGTTGGCAGCCTCGTTGAGAACCAGGGAGGGGGATAAGAGATTCACTGACCTGGCAAAGCGCATAGCGGGGTATAGCGATTTCTTCGAGCCGATAGGGATGTTACTAGGAGGGCCAGCAGGTAGC
>JBHIDN010000426.1:0-1712 GCA_046760125.1 Anaerolineae bacterium | reverse complement strand
GGCTACCAAGAGAGCCTCCCCTCCAACGACCGAGGCGGTTTGCCCTCCGTCGTCGGAGATGGCATAAGAGATGGTATATTCCCCAGCCTCCGGCACCGTCCAGGAGAAGGCGGGATCATCCAGAGAAGAGACATCCTCCGCCACCAACTCTCCCTCGGTGTCTGCCACCTGCCATAGGATGGCGAACTGGCTTTCGATAGCAGGAGGCACAGCCGCAGCATACTGGCTCAGGGCCTCCCAAACCCTTTGATCGTTCCCCTCATCCAAGAGCCCCTTGACGATCACCCCTTGCAGGTTGAAGGCTCTGGCCAGTTCTAACTTATGGGCTATGCTTTCCGCGTTCTCTAGAAAGATGGTGTGTTCACCCCTCTCATCTTGATAGGTGAACCAATAGGTGTGAGCCCCCTCTAGGTATTGCATCCCCCAATCCCTGAGGGAAGATGGCTCCATGGTCAGGGTCTGGCCAGGGTTTACCTCCTCTGGGGGAAGAGCGATCTGACTACCCAAGAGCCCCAGAGCCTCCTCGTAGGAGAGGGAAGCCTCTTGATCTCCCAAGCGGTCGCGGGCCTGGGCGGAGAGCAGGAGGCGAACCTTGTAGCGATCCACTAGTCCTACGACATAGTTTAGGAGTGCTTCCATCTGTCCATCAGGAACGTAGGCTTGGGGGAGAGAAAGGGCCGGCAATTGGAAGCCATCTACTACTCGTCCCAGCGCCTCCCAATCGTACCCCCCTGTATCCCAGCGATCCTCCGCTATCTGCACCGGGGTTTCCACCCTCACGGTTAACAGTTTCTCTTCGGCGTGCAGTTGATCTGCCAGTTCGGTGATGAAGGCTGTGAAATCTTCTCGCAGAGAAGGGCCTATACCTGCGTAGTCGATCCGAATGCCAGCGTAGTCGTTCTCCACTACCAGAGCCACTATCTCTTGGATATGGTTTCGCCTCAGATCCTCGTTCACCAAGATGTTGTGAGTGAGATCGTCCCGTATCACCCCGTTTACCCTGTTCTCCAAGGTTGGTATGACCACATAGTCTTCCCCTTGGGCCAGGGGGCCGATCTCTCCTCCGATCGTCGCTTCGCCACTCAGCCCGTCGTTTTGGAGGAAAAAGCCTCGAGCGCTGACCTTAGCCAAAATATCGCTCTTCGACCCTGCCAGCGTGTCCCCCTCGCCCAACTCGGCAGCCACCGAGGGGAGGCGAAGCCTGGTCTGCATGACCGCTATGCCCCGGGGGAGGGAAGAGAGCCAGGTCTCTATCACCCCGTCCTCGGGGATGATCTTATGGGGGAGCCACAGCCACTCCTCGCCGCTCCATTGGTAAATGTCCAAGGTGTCCAGTGGCTCGGCGTCGTTAGGGATGGGGATGGTTAGGAAGGAGGCTTCTGGCATGGGACCCCTCACCTCCAGGAGATAGAGAGGGCTCTTCATATCCAGGTAAGGAGGTATTAACTCCAGAGCGTCCCTCTCTTCCGTCTTCCCGGCCAGGAAATCCAGCCGAGGGAGGGAGGTGAGACGCACCCGGATGCGCTGGGAGAGCCCCTGGGGCAGAATAGTGAGTTGCGTCCCGTCGGTATCTACTACCGAGCCGCCACCCAAGGTGATAGTGGTAAAACCCGCGGCCAGCACCCGATCGACTAGAGAGATGGGTGGTAGAAGAGCGGTCAAGATCAAGAGGACGGGGATGAGCACGAAGTTGATCAGTTGCCCCGTCCGTT
>JBHIDN010000425.1:0-1714 GCA_046760125.1 Anaerolineae bacterium | reverse complement strand
CAACCCGGTAACCAGTAGATACTGCATGGCATGAGAGATCACGGCGTAGGAGAGAGCGGTCTCCCTCGCCGCGCCGAAAACGGCCAGGGCTGACATGGCAAAGAAATGAAAGGTGCCGATATAACCTGGGGAGGAAGGAATCAAGATGCCCAAATTGGCTACCACCATGACGAAGAGGGCTGCCACCACCCGCGTGAGAGGGGAAAGGGAGATGGGGAAGGCTAGAGTCAAAAAGAGATAAGATGTTGTCTCGCAGGACCAGACGAGGGTTGAAAGGAGAAGCAGGCTAGGGATGAGATGGCGGCGGCGGAGGGCCTCCACCCCGTCCACAAAAGAATCCGTCACTTGAGTTGCCCTATCGGCGAGGCCAAGGGGGTTAGCCAGCCGCTTTACCACCCGCGAAGCCTGCTCCCTCCCATAGAGGAGGAGAAAAAGGAAAGCCAGGGCTCCTCCAAAGAAGAGCACAGAAAGGAGCCCCATCTTTCGCCCCCAGCCCGGGAGGGCAAAGAGGAGAGAGACCAAAAAGAGGGAAAGAATAAGGATCAGCCCATCGAGGATCCGCTCCACGACTACCGTGGCGAAGGAAAGGCTCTTGGAGATCCCTTCTTTCTCGCCCAACAGATAGGCCCGCGCGAACTCCCCGATCCGTGCCGGGAGAAGGTTATTGACCGCAAAGCCGATGATAAGGAGAGGGAAAAGTCGGCCTGCGGACACCTCCTTGGAAGGCAGGAGTATCACCCGCCAGCGAGCCGCCCGCAGAAGGTAGCCGCAGAGGGTGACGAGAAGCGCCGGTGCCACAAAGAGGTAGTTGGCCTCCAAGAGCGCCGAGCCCACCTCCCTCAAGTCTAACTTATAGAGGGCCAAGCCGCCAAATATGAGGGTCAAAAGAAAGCCTAGGAGGCCGGTGATACGTCTTCTATTCAACGGTTCTGCCTCGTTCCTTTCTATTCCACTGGGCTGGGACTTGGTGGCCCGGAAGGGAGGGGGCCGAATTTCATGATCCGGTGGTTGCCGGAATCGGCTACGTAGATATTCCCCTCCTTATCTACCGCTATGCCGGTGGGCAGGTTGAAAGAGGAGTTATCGCTATCGTATCGCCCGAAGAAGGCCAGAAGTTGGCCTTGGCCATCGAAGACCATCACCCGAAACCCCTCTGGGTCGGTGACATAAAGATTGCCCGCGGTATCGGCAGCCAAGTAGGGTTTATTGACCACCGAGTCGCTCACCCACCCCTCCACCGGCCACTGAGCCAAGAAGTTGAAATCCCGGTCGAACTTCTGGAGGCGTCGGTTCCAGGTATCGGCCACATAGATGTTCCCCTCTTCGTCGATGGCTATCCCCACCGGCTCTTTGAACTCTCCTGGCCCACCTCCCTCCCCTCCCCATTGTCCCAGGAACCCACCTTGAGGATCGAATTTCTGGATCCGCTTGTTGCCGGTGTCGACCACGTAGAGGTTCCCTTCTCCATCCAAGGCGATATCCCTGGGCCCGTAGAAGAATCCAGCCATCCCTTCGGCCCTGCCCCCTGTATCGGCGAACCCGCCCCACTGGTCGAGGTACCGCCCTTGGGGGTCGAACTTCTGGAGGCGATGGTTCCAGGTGTCGGCCACATAGATATACCCCTGACCATCGATGGCCACCCCCCAGGGTTCGTCGAACTCTCCAGGGCCACTCCCTTTCTCACCCCAGGAATCTATAAGTCGGCCATCGGGGG
>JBHIDN010000424.1:0-1733 GCA_046760125.1 Anaerolineae bacterium | reverse complement strand
ATTTTGATTAGAGGCTGACAGAATGCCTTCGCATAGTGAAGATCCTCCGTTATATGCAACTAGTAGGGCGGGTTTGGGAACCCGCCCTGCATTTTTTGCTGGCATGAGAAAGAGCGATCGCCGGGATTGTCGGGCGAAGGACGTTGCTCAGGGAGCACTCGGCTTCACAATTAGAAAATAGCCAAAGCCTAACGTGAAGAAAAGGTAGATTACGACGATGGACCAGCCGAGTGGGTTCATCAGGCCAGAAAGTTGAGCTAGTAGAGCCACAACGAAGCCAATGGCGTCATAGACGAAGAGGTCAAGGACGATGGCCTGCCGCGCCTCGGAGTCTGCGGCGTTTCTGGCGAACCAGGAGAGCATAAGATTACCGACAAGCGAGGCTCCATATAGTCGCGCCATGAAAATCCCGCCTGGGCCTAGCGTGATGCCGTACAATGACAGCAGTATCGCCGGTACCAGCACGAGGAGGATGCCGAAGACGAGGCAGACAATGGCCTTAATGACCATTAGATTACTGAATTTCAAGAGATTTCCTCCTTCAGAGTAGGTGGTCATCTGTGATAGAAGGTGAACCGCTGCGGGTGCGAACGGAAAGCGTTGCACCCCTCAAACTACTCTGGGTCTCAAAGGCTCATAGGCAGCTCCTTTCCGCCCCTGGGGGGGCTGATTCAGAGTACTAGTCACCTTAGATAGCCAAGTGACTCTTGTCAATCTATACAACCCTGGAGTCTATAAAGAGTTATGAGCAAATCTTTGATTTCTGTCGCCACGAATCGTTGTGTTCAGGCACCGGGGAGGAAATTCCTGCCGGCACTCAAAACATCCTCTGAACGGCCTCTCTATCTCGAGTGCTACCCAGAGCGGCCAAAAGTTTGGCTAGGGAGCCTCTATTCGTACCCTGCTGATGAAGGCACGGTCCCCTTGGGGTTGGCCCTCGGCGTCTAGGATGGTCAGCGTCTCGCCGGTCGCTGCCCGCTGGAGCCTCACCTCGATCTCATAGATATCGGGAGAGGTATCGAGGCTGAGGGGGAGGTCATAAGTGGCTTGCACCGTCTGGCCTTGGGTCCAGAGGGAGGCGGGCGAGGCGGTCAGTTGGCCTTCCACCTGGGCCCTGGGGGCCCCATCCCTACCCAATAGACGGATGGAGACTAGGTAGTTCTCATCCACGTCGGTGAGGGCTTGCCAGTGAAGGGTCAGATGGATGGTGGCGGCTGGGCTAACCACCCATCTCTCCAATTGGTAGGCGGCGATGGAGAGGGTGTCCTCGAAGTTCACAAAAACGCCAATCGGCCCCCGGCCTACCGGCCCTTCCTCGATCTCTATACGGTAGAAGCGGACGTTGTCGCCCATAAACTGGCCATCGGGGCCGTAAGCAGGCAGCCTGTCGCTGGTGGAGGGGTCGAAGAGGCCGACCTCGAATTGAGCGGAGTTGGGTGAGAGAACCTTCCCCGGTAGCCGCAAGATGTATCTCTCGGCTATGGCATCTCCTCTCTCCCAGTCTCGAGTGGGAAAGGAGCCTAGGCCAGGGAAAGTGTTCACTTGAGCCACCACCGTCTCCAATTCGTCCAGGAGGTGAACGAAGATGGTGTAATCCTTATCCATTTTGGCCACCGATTGCCAATAGAGGGTTATGGCCACCTTGTCCCCGGGTTTCACCGAAGTTTGGTCGATGGCATAGCCCAGGAGCCTCATCTGGCCGCCGAAGGTTACGTCCAACCGGTGGGGGATAG
>JBHIDN010000423.1:0-1734 GCA_046760125.1 Anaerolineae bacterium | reverse complement strand
CCCTGGGGGGAGGCCGGGTGCCCCCCTGGTGGATGCCTACCATCAAGGAGGCGATCAACAGGGGGCTGGTGGTAGTCATCGCCTCCCGCTGCCCATCAGGCCGGGTCTACGACGAGTACGGCTACGTCGGTGCCTACCGGGATCTGAAAAAGACTGGCGTCATCTTCTCCGAAGGGCTGAGCGGCCAGAAGGCGCGGATAAAACTGATGGTGGCCCTGGGGGTCACTCGAGATAAGAAAACGATTCAGGGGATGTTTCTCCAGGAGTGAACGCCTACTTTGGGTCAGTGGCTAAGTGCTCTTCTGCCACGAGGTTGCCTCGAGAGCACCCTCTCTTATCGGCTATCTTGGTGCTATTCGTCCTGCTGGCTGGCCTCTACAGCGTGATCACTCCCATCTACGAGGCACCAGATGAGATCGGCCATTTCCAGTACATCAAATATATAGCCGATCGTAGAGCCTTCCCCGTTCTTACGCCAGATGCAAAGGAGGATTGGCCGGTACAGGGCCACCAACTGCCGCTCTACTACATAATGGGCGCCGTGGCCATTTCGCCCCTCGATACCAGCGACGCCGACCAACTGTGGCATTTCAACCCCCATGCTATCATCGGAACCTTTCGAGGCGTAGGGAACAGAAACTGGGTCGCCCATACCAGGGAAGAAGCCTTCCCCTATCATGGCACTGTGCTAGCCATTCACCTGGTCCGCTTTCTCTCCATCCTCATGGGGGCGGCTACGGTGCTCATCACCTACTTTGTAGCCTTGGAGATATTCCCGCGGAGGAAGGGGTTGGCTGCTGGTGCGGCGCTCTTTGTGGCTTTCAACCCCCAGTTCCTCTTCATCAGCGGGGCTGTAAATAACGATAACCTGGCTGCTTTGCTCTCCTCCGTGGTTCTCCTATCCATCCTCCGCATCCTGCGAAAGGGAGCATCCACGCCACGCCTCATCTACTTGGGCGTCGCCCTGGGCTTGGCCGCCTTGTCTAAACTGCATATCTTAGGGCTCCTGCTGTTAGGAATTCTTGTCCTTCTCCTACTGGCTGTAGAGAAACGCTCACCTACGCTTTTCCTAAAGGGCTTGGCTATCCTTCTACTCTCAGCCTTCATAACCGGCGGCTGGTGGTACTTGCGAAACTGGGCTATCTACGGAGAGCCTACTGGTGTTTACCTTCACCGCGCAGTGCATGGACGAAGGGTAAGACCTCTAACCCTGCGGCTCATCATCTGGCAAGCCAAAGCCATCAAGTGGTCCTATTGGGCAACCTTCGGCTGGTTTAACATTCGAGCCGACTCCTTCCTGTATAACTTTTTCGATCTCTTGGGACTGCTGAGCGCTTGTGGCCTCATCCTAGCGGCGATAAGAGGCCTGAAGCACAGGCTATCCCTCCCCCTCGCCAAATTGTTCATTCTCCTCGCCTGGGTACTCATTTTGGGAGGTACGATCCTAGGCATGATGTGGGAAGACTCAGCCCACCAAGGCCGGATGCTTTTCCCCGCCATCTCGGCCATCTCGTTCCTTCTCTTCTTCGGCCTGAGCCAGTTGACCCCTCGACGATACACCACCCTCCTAGCCGGCCTCCTGGGAGGTATCATGCTCCTCATAGCCGTCATTACCCCTTTCCGCTACATAGCCCCCGCCTATGCCAAGCCACCCCTCATCTCCGAGGATGAGATAGCCTCTATCCCCCACCGGTTGGACGTAACCTTCGGCGGCCAGATGAGGCTCCTGGGCTA
>JBHIDN010000422.1:0-1738 GCA_046760125.1 Anaerolineae bacterium | reverse complement strand
TGGCCGAGGCGTGTGGTTCGGTGGGAGGGCCACAGATTCGGAATGTGGGGACCCTGGTGGGCAATGTGGTGAATGCACTGCCCGCCGCTGATGGGGCTATAGCCCTCTTCGCCCTGGATGCCGAGGCGGAGGTAGCGGAACGAGGAGGGCAGCGCTGGACCCCCATCGCTAGCCTCTACGCCGGGGTGGGCCTTTGCACCGTCGACGCTTGCGCCGCCATGATCACCCAGTTGCGGTTTCCAGCCTTGGGAAAGGGAGAAGCGGGGGCCTTCGAGCGATTGGGTAAGCGGCGGACTCTCGTCTTGCCTATTTTGAACACTGCCGCGATAGTGAGAATCGAGGGGGATAAGGTCGATAGAGCGCGGATAGCGATAGGCCCTGTGGCACCGACGCCATTTGTGGCCGCCGAAGCCGCGGAGGCTCTGGTGGGGCAAACCCCCGATGAAGAGCACATCGCCCGGGCGGCTCAACTCGCGGCTCAGGCCGCTCAACCTCGAGACTCCTTGCTGCGAGGCAGCGCAGAGTATCGAAAGGCGATGGTGGAGGTCCTGGTGCGGCGTGCTCTTTGGCGAGCCGTAGAGGCGGCCTCTTGACAGGAGGGCGAAGATGCCAACTCTTAAGATGATCTTGAACGGCCGGGAGGTTTCCGTTGAGGTAGAGCCGGGAGATCTTTTGGCTGACGTTTTGCGTGATAAGTTGGGAATCATCGGCACCAAGATCTCTTGCGGGGAGGGGGAGTGTGGGGCTTGCACCGTATTGGTGGATGGCAGGGCGGTAGATTCCTGCCTCTATCCGGCCCTCAAAGCCCAAGGGCGAGAGGTGATCACCATTGAGGGGTTGGGGCAGGATAACCGGTTGGATCCGATCCAGCAGGCCTTCGTGGATAAGACAGCCCCCCAATGTGGCTATTGCATCCCGGGCATGGTCATCTCTGCCAAGGCTTTATTGGACGAAAACCCTCATCCTACTCGGAAGGAGATCGAGGAGGGGATCTCTGGCAACCTATGCCGTTGCACCGGCTACTATCAGATCATAGAGGCGATCGAATTGGCTGCGGAGCGGCTGGCGGAGAAGGGAGGCACGGAATGAGCAACAAGGTCGTGGGACAAAGCGTGCCCAAAATAGACGCCGCTACCAAGGTGCGGGGGCAGCGGAAGTTTCCCCAGGATTTCAACATGAAGGGTCAACTCTACGCTAAGGTGGTGTGGAGTGAATGCCCCCACGCTCGCGTCTTGAAGATAGACGTTAGCCGAGCGGAGGCTTTGCCCGGCGTGGTGGCGATCCTCACCAGCAAGGATGTGCCGGTGAACGAGTATGGGATCAACATCATGGATCAGCCGGTGCTGGTGGGGGAGGGGGAAAAGGTGCGCTGGCTTGGGGACCGGATAGCCATCGTTATCGCGGAGAGCGAAAAGGTAGCCCAGGAGGCCCGTCAACTGGTGCGGGTGGAGTATGAGCCTCTACCGGTGGTCACTGACCCCAGAGAGGCGATGAAGCCAGATGCGCCCTTGATCCACGGGGAGCGGGGCGATAGCAACATCCTCAAGCATATCAAGATACGCAAAGGGGATATAGAGAAGGGGTTCGCTGAGGCGGACGTTATCATTGAAAGTTACTACGTCACCCCTCACGTGGAGCATGCCTATATGCAGCCCGAAGCGGGAATAGGGTATATCGACGAGGAGGGGCGGGTGACGGTCATCGCGGCCGCTCAGTGGTCCCACGATGACCTCCACCA
>JBHIDN010000421.1:0-1751 GCA_046760125.1 Anaerolineae bacterium | reverse complement strand
AACCCTACCTGACCCTGGAGGCCAGCCACACAAATAGGGCCGCAATACGCCTGTATAGAAGGCTTGGTTTTGTCGTCGTTCGGCGACTGCCCAGCCCCCTCATCGGTCGGTTGTTCGGCACCTCTGGCTGGGTGCTCATGCGCAAGAACCCATGGGAAGCGAAAAGAGGAGTCTAATTAAGAGGATAGTGCAAGATTTAGGCGGCAGGTTCTCCACCTCCCTGGGGATAGACCTGGCAAGCGGGGACCCGGGAGAGATCTTCAAGTGGTTCCTGGCCTCCATCCTCTTCGGTGCTCGGATCGGCGAGAGGATAGCCACAAATACCTATCGGGAGTTCGAAAGGAGGGGTGTCCTCACTCCTCAGCGCATCCTCGATACCGGTTGGGATGGGCTGGTGGAGATACTCGATAGCGGGGGCTACGTGCGATATGATTTCAAGACGGCCACCCAACTCTTGGAGATCATGGGAACGCTTCAAGAGAGATACGCGGGAGACCTCAACCTTCTACACCAACAGGCGATAGACAAAAGGGATCTGGAATCTAGGCTCATGGAGTTTAAGAGCATAGGCCCCGTCACCACCAATATCTTTCTCAGAGAACTGCGAGGGATTTGGGAGAAAGCCGACCCTTTGCCCAGCGATCTGGTGATTTTGGCCGCCAGGAACCTGGGCCTCACTCCGTACACGGGCCGAACTACCGAGGAGAGGGCCAAACTTCTCTTTGATCTGCGGGAAGCCCTCCCGGAGCCCCTAGTCCTCGCCGATTTCGAGTCCGCTTTAGTCCGCCTAGGGAAGGACTGGTGTCGTAAGGAGAAACATGCCCACTGCCCCCTGCGCGAGTGGTGTGAAGGTCATCGGGCTGACTAGGGCAAAGGTGGCAAAAGATGGCGATGAAGAGAAGAAGAATTTTCACCCTGGGGAGCAGCACCCGCTCCGCCCAGGAGTTTCTGGATCTCCTCGCTCATTACCAGATCGAGGCCATCGTTGATGTGCGCCGCTTCCCCACCAGCCGCTTCGAGCATTTCATAAAAGAAAACCTGGCTCCTCTCCTCGAAGAGAAGGGGATCGCCTATCTCTATCTGGGGGAGGAACTGGGAGGCTACAGAAGCGGGGGGTATGAAGCCTATATGGAGAGCGAGGAGTTCGAAGCCGGGCTAGCAAGGCTGCAAGGAGTGGCACAAAAGAAAAGGGTAGCCATTATGTGCAGCGAGAGGCTGCCTTGGAGATGCCACCGTCGCCATATCGGAAGGGCCCTCCGAGAGCGAGGCTGGGAAGTCCAGCATCTCATCGACCTAGACAGAGTCTGGATTCCCAAGGAGAGGAGGTAAGAGAGCAAGAGAAGTGGATCACCCTAAGGGCCTTGGCTATCTTATTTACAGAACTGTACTTCCGAGTGACCGCGAAATGAGGTAGCAAAGAGGAGGAAACCGATGCCAGACTGGATGAAACCATTGAACGGAGACCCCATACCCTGGCTCCTGGAGCCAGACCCAGACAACCCCGGGGTGCGCTATTTCGCCCTGACCGACTTCCTCGATCGGCCAGCAGACGACGTTGAAGTGGTTGCCGCACGGCAGGCGATGATGGAGACCGGCCCAGTGCCGGCTATCCTGGCAGAGCAGCACGCCGATGGCTACTGGGTGAAGCCGGGGCCGGGCTACAACCCCAAATACCGAAGCACGGTGTGGTCGGTTATCTTCCTGGCGCAACTCGGCGCCGACGGCAACGACCCTCGTGTGCGCGCTGGGTG
>JBHIDN010000420.1:0-1752 GCA_046760125.1 Anaerolineae bacterium | reverse complement strand
AGGGCCAGGCCGGTCTCCACATCGGGGAGTTGCCGTTCCCCGGCTTCACCCCTAAGTTGCAGAACCACCTCCAGGACCCGGGCTAGCCCCGAGGCGTCCAAAAGATGCCCTACCCCCAGGCTTCCTCCCGAGGGGTTGACGGGCAAGTCTCCATCCAGTTCGGTGTACCCCTCTTCGGTGAGGAGCCCCGCCTCTCCGAGCCGGCAGAGGCCCGCGGCCTCCAGGTGTTGCAACTCCTTATAGGCGAAGGTGTCGTCTAGTTCAGCGAAGTCGATCTCGCCTTGAGGGTTCCTGATACCAGCCATTCGGTAGGCCATCTGGGCCGCGCGATGGCCGTAGTAAGCCCCTGCCCAATCCCTGGTCTCCAAGGAGAAGGAGTCATTACACCAGCCCACCCCCCGAATCCAGATGGGGAGATCGGTCAACTCCTGGGCTACATCGTCAGAAGCCAGGACTATGACGATGGCCCCATCGGCGTGAGAGGCGACCTCCAGCCGCTTGAGGGGCGAGGAGAGCATCTCAGAAGCGAGGATGTCCCCCACGCCGAGTGTAGCCCCGTAAGCGGCGGAGGGGTTCAATAGCGCGTTTGAGCGGTTCTTGGCCACCACCCGGGCGCATTGCTCCTCGGTGGTTCCCGTCTCCAGGAGGAAGCGGTTCATCTCCATGCCGGCGATGAAGAGGGGGTTGGCGCCTAGGGGCCGGTTGAGGATCGGGTCCATAGCGTAGGCGAGGATGTGGGGTAGGGTGAGGATATTTGAGGCCTTGCTGTGGGCCTCGACGACCACGATATCCATAGCCCCGGTGAGGATCTGCATATAAGCGGCGATGAGGCCGTGGATCCCTTCGCCTGAGATGGTGTGAACGGGCTTGAGGACGCCCCCCAACTGGTCAGGGACGTATTCATCGAAGATGCTAGTCCCCTCGTTGAAGTCCTCGGCTACGGAGACGAAACTATCGACATCTCGCCGAGGGTCGACGCCGGCATCCTCGTAGGCCTTAACCGCCGCTTCGTACATCAGTTCTTTATAAGAGACGTCCGGTGTGATGGTGCGGAAGCCGGAATACCCCGCCCCGACGATGGCTACTTGGGTCATGAGGACCTCCTTCTTGATAAGTGGTGCCAGGAAGCCAAACTATTCCTTGAACTAGCCTTCCTAATTCTACTCGTCGATCTCTCGAAAGGAGCCCATTTTCTTGAGGGCTTCCTCTAAGAGTTCCTCTCGGCTCTTTTTGGGTTTTTTCCGACTGGGCGATCAGGAGAGTTGTGACCACACACTTCAGTTCTACAACCTCCTCTTCCAGCCGATTTAACCTCAAATTGATCTCTTCCAAATCCGAGGTGTTCAACAGTAGTGCTTCCCATGAATTATGACAAAATCGGCTACTCGTTTCCCTCATCTCTTCTGGGTGGCGGGCTTTCGAAGGCCACGCCAGTGATATGCACTTGCCTGAGCTAACGCATCTCGATGCCCTCTCTTGCGAAGGTCTCTTTGATCCGCTTGCGCAACTCTCTGGATATATCCCCTTGCTTCCCTGGTTGGGTCTTGACCATTATCCTGAGGGTGATGGCGGAGCCGCTGAGTTCCTCGATGCCAGAGACGGCAGGTTCTTCCAGCAGGAGGGGGCGATAGCCCTCATCTTGCCATATCTCTTGCCCGATCCTCTCTAAGGTGGCCAATACCCGCTCCACATCTTCTTTGTAGGCTACCCCCACGTCGATCACCGCCCGCGCCCACCCTTTCGTCTTGTTAG
>JBHIDN010000419.1:0-1759 GCA_046760125.1 Anaerolineae bacterium | reverse complement strand
TATCTCTCAGGTCAAAGGCGACAAATAGATGGCAGAGGGGTTCGCATATCGAGGCCCAAGTGAGACCGCTCATTACTGTGGTGCCAGCCTGTCCCGCCTATCCTGGCACGTAACAGGCCAGGGATGTCAGGAATGGGTTGTAGGGGAGGGGCTTGTCCTGAACGCAGCGAAGGGCTTGTCCCCTCCCTTACGTAACACGGGAGGCCACGAGGGCCTCCCCTACTCCTCTGCAGGTTCTCGCATTTTTGATGATAGTAGCCGGTGGGCTTCTAAGGTAGGTGATGGGCGAAGAAGAGGGCGATGTCCTGGGTGGCGTAGTAATGATCGTTGAAGCCACAGAATACGAAGCCGTGTTTCTGGTAGAAGCGGATGGCGGGGTAGTTCTTGGTTTGGGTCTCTAGCATCATCGTTCTAAGGTTCCGTTCTTCAGCCCAGCGAAGAGCGGCCTTGATCAGGGCCGTCCCTATGCCCTGGCGACGATACTCCTTGGCCACGACCAGGTTGTTAATCCAGCCGGTTTGGTGCCAGGCCTGGACCGTCATGTCCAGATAGCCCCGGATCTCCCCTCCCTCATCAGCCACCAGGAAACATTCACCTCGTTGCCAGTTCTCCAAGAGATAATCGGTATCCCGGGGGTAGTTGACATGCATCGCTCGGGGGAGTTTAACGGTACGAAAGGTTATGGTGGTCCCTGCTTCTCCCCGCTCTAGGTACATCTGCCAGACATATTCGGTCATATAGGAGGGATCAATGAGCATACACTGGTTCAGATCGGCCAGTTCGGCGCTCTTTATGATCATCTCTGGCCCTCATAGATCTTTTGGCTCAGGGCCTCCTCTAGGGGTTGCTCCCTTTTCACTAGGTAGGTGGGGAAACCGCCGGCGGCCAGAAGAGTGATGAGGCCCAGGGAACTGGGAGCCTCAGCGAAGGTGCTAGGCTCGATATGTATCACCACCGCGCTTACTCCCCGTCGACGAAGTTCCCGCAGGGCAGTGACCCAGCCTTCCTCGGTGGAGGGGGTGATGACGATAGCCATGGCTCCTCGCCCCATACCACCCCCCTCGGCCGCGATTACCTCAGCCAGAGGGACCTGGCCCTGGGCCCGAACGACCGCCAGAGCCTCCAAGACTTTAGATAACTGGCGTTCGCCCCTATCCACCTGCACCATCTCGCGGCGCTGGCCGTAGGTTACCATCCCCAAGGCCTTCTTCTGAGCCAGAAAATGTTTGGCCAAAGAAGCGGCGATGGTTACTCCATACTCCTCGGTGGTGGGATCCACCCGCCAGGGGCGTGGAGTCCTCAAGAGGGGAAACCCCTCGACCGGAGCCTCCTCCGGGGCACTGAAATGAACTTGGGCTTCCATGTCCAAAAGCAACCAGATGTCGGCGGTGGGGTCCAGTTCGAACTCCTTGGAGATCAGTCGCCCCGTGCGGGCTATGGAGGGCCAATGGAGGCGGTTGAAACTATCGCCAGGCAGGTACTCCCTCACGCTGGCCACATTGGTGGTGATCTCCTGTGTCCGACGCCGTATGGCGTCGCCCCCGGAGAGTTGTCCCCCTGGAGGGGTGAAGCCGGGCAGGGGAACGGTCATGGGATAGACGATGAGACGACTGGAAGCGCGTGGGAGGGGGCGACTCATCTGGAAGAGCCCTAGAGGGTCGCTGGCCACCAGTGTGATGGGCCCCAGGGCGAACTCTCCTCGACGGTGGCAGAGGGTCTTCACCGTCCAACTCAACTCCCTCCCCGCGGGCATGGAGGG
>JBHIDN010000418.1:0-1766 GCA_046760125.1 Anaerolineae bacterium | reverse complement strand
AAGGCCAAAGGGGGAGAAAGGCCCATCGCCTCCTTCGTGGGCGTGCCGCTTCTGGCAGGAGACGAACTGGTCGGTACCCTGGAGTTGGTTAGCGATCAGCCCGGGGCCTTCGACCAGGAGGATTTGGACCTCCTCCTTATCATAGCCCATCAGGCGGCCACGGCGGTAGAGAACGCTCGACTCTATCGTCGCCTGCGGGAGGAAAGAGATAGGCTCATCCGTGCCCAGGAGGAGGTGCGCCACGAGTTGGCGCGCAGCCTACACGATGGGGCAGTGCAACGGCTCGCTTCTTTGGCCATGGGCCTGGAACACGTCAAGCGGCTCTGGCGGGAAAAGCCCCAGGATGTGCCGGGCGAACTGGATTCGCTATATAAGATGGCCATCAAGGCTGCGGAGGAGGCGAGGGTTCTCCTCTTCGAGTTGCGACCGGTGATCTTAGAGACCCAAGGTCTAGTGCCAGCCTTGGAGGCCTATCTCCAGCAGTTACCTCGATATGAGGGGGTGGAGTTCCATTTGGACGCCCATGGCTTCGACCGGCGCCTCAATAGCCAGGTGGAAAGGGCCATCTTCTCTATTGTCCAAGAGGCGGTGAACAACGCCCGCAGACATGCTGGCGCCCAGAATATCCGTCTGGAGTTGAAGGAAGAGGAGAAAACACTGGTGGTTATGGTAGAGGACGATGGGAGGGGGTTCGATGTTGCGGCCACGGAAAAGGCTTATACTGACGGTCACTTCGGTCTCCTCAATATGCGGGAGCGAGCCAGATTGATCGAGGGCGATCTCTCCGTGACCTCTACCCTTGGCCGAGGCACCAAGGTGGTGTTGCGCGTACCGATGGAGGAGTGAAGTAATAGACGATGGGGACCGGGCTCATAGAGCGAGCAGAATCGTTAAAAGAGGAGGGCCTACGCCTCTATCGGCTGGGTGACTATGAGGCTGCCGCTTCTCTCTTCATGGAGGCGGAGGGCGTATTCGCTGAAGCAGGGGATCTACGAGGCCAGGGGGAGATGCTGAACAACCTGGGCGTCCTCCACCTCCAGGCCCAGCGGTGGGCAGAGGCGCAGAAGGTCTTCGAGAGAGCGAACGAGAAATTCATCTCTTTAGAGGATAACCTCGGTCGAGCCCAGACCTTGGGCAATTTGGGGGAACTCTTCCGCAGGCGTGGGCAAAGGGAAGAAGCGGTAGATTCTCTAAAGGAGGCGGCTAACCTCTTGCGGGAAGCAGGAGAGCGGGAGAAGGAGGCGAAAACGCTAGAACTCATCAGTCGTATTCGCCTAGAGCAGAGAAGGTGGCTTGAGGCTCTCCACTTCTACGACCTCAGCCTGGCCGCTCACCCCGGAGGAGTCAAGGGAACCATCCTCCGCCCTTTGATCAAGATACCCCTCAGCCTGCTCTCTCGGGGAGTTTGAGGGTAGAGGGGACAGACCGAGAGTAACAATTGCGCATAGAGCACAAGGAGGACAACCAATGGCTAGCGCGGCATCAAGGGGCAAGAATGGCCCAAAGAGGTGGCTTTGGCGAGCGGTCTATCTCCTGACCATCCTCGCTTTTTTCCTGCCTCCCTATACTTCTAAAGGCATCATCGCCGGTCCAGAGAGTACAGGGCTTCTCTCTGAAGCGTTGTTGGCTAACTATGCACCCCCGATTTGGCTGGGATCCATCTTTCAAGGGTCGTTCCTACTCTTGCTTTTCTTGATGTGGAGAGTTGCATCTAACGTCGGAAGGGTGGCCAATGGCTATTTCGCGCTGGGCTATATCTGGTTGAG
>JBHIDN010000417.1:0-1768 GCA_046760125.1 Anaerolineae bacterium | reverse complement strand
CGAGCCGTCGAGATGGGAACGGAAAGTCACCCCCTCGCTATCCACCCTTCGGAGGTGCTCCAGGCTGAAGACTTGGAAGCCACCGCTATCGGTCATGATCGGCCCTTCCCAGCCCATGAAGGGATGTATCCCCCCCAGGCTGGCTACTACCTCTGGGCCGGGGCGGAGATAGAGATGATAGGTATTGGCCAAGATGAGGGTAGCCCCTAGTTCTAAAAGTTCCCGCGGCGAGACCGATTTCACCGTCCCCTGGGTACCCACGGGGGCGAAGACTGGGGTGAGGATCTCCCCATGAGGGGTACGTATCACCCCTGCCCGAGCCCAACTTTCGGGACAACGACCTACCACCTGGAAAGCGAAAGCCTTGCTCTCTTCCACGGATAGGGATTCTACCACAGAGGCGAACCGTTGACAAAAAGCGCCAACTGGTCTAAGATGGGGAAGGCGATTTTGAAAACGCGGACGTATGTCTGCGCGTACACAAGGTCAACTGCAAGTTGCGCAACTATCCGACGAGCAGGCGGCACAGGGGTTGCCGCCCAAGGATCGACCGGTTGTCTCCCCGCCGGTTTTGCTGAAAGCGGCGAAACGGGAGATGGCTCGCTTGGTCCTTTTACTCTGGCAACGGGGACAAGGCAAGAGATCATCGGCCTGGCTGAAAGTGCGCAAGGCCTCAAATCTCATCTGGCAATCGTCACAAATATATTCGTAAAGGGGCATCGATGCCTCCCATAGTTCTACTATTAGTATACGTCTCGTATCGCTCGCTGTCAAATAGCCTATTCAGGAGGGGACCTTGAAAGAGTTGGCCGATCGGGCCCTAAACCTAGCCCAATTGAAGGGAGCGGCTTACGGCGACATACGGATCATCCATCTGGTAACGGAGAGGATAGATGTCAAAAACGGCGTGGTCGAGGGCCTCTCCTTGAATAGGGACCAAGGCTTTGGCCTACGGGTTCTGGTCGATGGCGCCTGGGGGTTCGCCTCCAGTTCCCATCTCACCCTGGAGGAGGTAGAGAGGGTCACCGCCCAGGCGGTGGAGATAGCGAAGGCCAGCGCCTTGGTGAAGCGGGAGGGTGTGGAGTTGGGCCCTCCGGAGGTCCATAAAGACACCTACCGCACCCCGGTCAAGATCGATCCCTTCTCCATCCCCCTAGAAGAAAAGATAGCCCTGCTTTTGGCCGCCGATGGGGAGATGAGAAAGGTGAAAGGGATCGCCGTGGCCGAGAGCGGCATGATCTTCATCCAAGAGAACCAGATCTTCGCCAGCACGGAAGGGAGTTACATAGAGCAAGAGATAATAGAGAGCGGTGCCGGCCTGGAAGCGATGGCCACTAGTGAGGATGAGATACAAACCCGCTCCTATCCCAACTCCTTCGGCCGTCATCAGGCGACGGCGGGCTACGAATTCATCGAGAGCATAGGCCTGGTGGAGAACGCTCAAAGGATGGCCGAGGAGGCGGTAGCCCTACTCAGCGCCAAACAATGCCCCAGCGGGATAACCACCCTCATCCTAGGGGGGACCCAACTGGCCCTCCAGATCCATGAGTCCTGTGGCCACCCCATCGAGTTGGATAGGGTGATGGGCACGGAGGCGAGTTACGCGGGAACGAGTTTCCTCACCCTAGAGAAGTTAGGCGATTTCCGATATGGCTCTGAGATAGTAAACATCACCGCTGACGCTACCCTCCCTGGAGGGCTGGGAACTTTCGGCTACGACGATGAGGGGGTGCCGGCTCAGCGCTCGCCCATCGTGAAGGAAGGCATC
>JBHIDN010000416.1:0-1777 GCA_046760125.1 Anaerolineae bacterium | reverse complement strand
TAGGCGATGGCGATAGCGATGATGACGTTGGGGATGGTATTGCCCAACATAGCGGTGATAGCCATAGCCAGGATGAAGGAGGGAAAAGCGAAAAGTACATCGGTAATGCGCATCACTACGTCGTCAACGATCCCTCCATAATAGGCGGAGAGGGTGCCCACCAAGGAACCGACCCCCAGGGCTATGATCACTACCGAGAAAGCGATGAGCAGATCTAGTCGAGCGCCGTGAACCACCCGGGAGACGATATCTCGACCAAAGTTGTCGGTGCCCATGGGATGGTCAGCCGAAGGGCTCTGTAGTTTCAACTCTGGGTTGGTCTGCAAGGGGCCGTAGGAGACCAAGACCGGTCCGATGGCGGTCATGAGGAACACAATAGCCAAAATGAGCAGGCCCACGAGTAGCATACGGTGCTCGCGGACCACGCGCCAGAGTCGGCGCAAGCGACCTTCTTCAGGTGCTACCCTCGGGTGGACAGCCGCCGCGGCCTCCACACTCACAATCTCAACTCCTCCCCCAGCCTAACGAGCTGGTGCCTTCTTTCCAGATGGCAGATCACCCCAATCGGATGCGAGGGTCGATCACGCTATACAGGAGATCGATCGCCAGGTTCAATATCACATACAGGGCAGCGATGAGGAGGACGAAACCTTGGATAGCCTCAAAGTCTTTATTCACCAGGGCCATCCAGGCGTAAGAGCCGATCCCCGGCCAAGCGTAGATCATCTCTACCAAGACATTGCCGGCCATGAGATAGCCAAATACGATGCCAATGGTGGTCAGGATGGGAATCAGGGCGTTACGCAGCGCATCCCGGAAGAGGATCTCTCGATAGGGAACCCCGATGGTGCGGGCTGTGCGAATGAAGTCAGAATGGAGTACATCCAGCATGGCGGCGCGCACGATTTTGGTGATGGGCGCGCTCACAACGAAGGCCAGGGTGATAGCCGGCCAGAAGAGGTGATTCAGACTACTACGGAAGGCGGGCCAATCGCCGGTCAATAGGCTATCCACCATATACATGCCAGTGATGCGCGTTGGTGGTTGGATGCCCACATCGAGTCGGTCCAAAGGTGCTGGTGCCCAACCCAAGCGATAATAAAAGAAAAAGATAAAGACAAGGGCTAACCAGAAGAGAGCTGTAGAAGCACCTAAGATAGCGATCCCTCGGATGATCTGATCTAGTAGCGAATTCTGCTTGATGGCCCCAAGCAGGCCCAAAATATGGCCCGCGACCACAGCCATCAGGGTAGCCGCCAGGGCCAATTCCAGTGTAGCGGGCAGGCGCTGCGTGAGGTCCTTGCGCACCGGTTGCCCCGTGCGCCAACTCTTGCCCATCTCTCCCCGGGCCAACTTGGCCACGTAGTTGTAGAACTGCACCGGTAAGGGCTTGTCCAGTCCCATCTCCTGCTCCAGAGCGGCCAAGAGTTCTGGCTTAGCGTAGGGTCCCAGCCGGACAGCAGCCGGGTTGCCAGGCAAGATGCGGGTCAGGATGAAAACCGCTACGATCACCCCAAAGAGGGTGACAGCAGCCAAAAATAACCTCCGGGCCACGTAACGACGGAGTGAAACCATAACCTATACCTAACTCATAACCCCCTAGGGGGATAAACCAGGGGTTGGGTATGTGGGGCCGCCGATGGCGGCCCCACATATAGGCCGTACGCCCCTACTCGACTTTACCCATGTAGGCGAAGCGGAGACAGAGGTCGTCCACCTTGGCGAAGCCGGTGAAATCCTTGCTCACGGCCACGATCCAGTCGGGTTGATGGAGGAA
>JBHIDN010000415.1:0-1778 GCA_046760125.1 Anaerolineae bacterium | reverse complement strand
TTCGTAGTCAGTCGCTCTCTCCAGTTGAGCTACAGGCGCATGGCGGAGAGGGTGGGATTTGAACCCACGAAGGAGGTTTTAGCCCCCTTAGTCGCTTAGCAGGCGACCGCACTAGACCGGACTATGCGACCTCTCCACATGGCGGAGGGAGAGGGATTCGAACCCCCGGTGGGCTTAACGCCCACTGCGGTTTTCAAGACCGCCGCAATAGTCCACTCTGCCATCCCTCCAATCAAGTATAACACGTCTGTCTGGTGGTGTCAATTGTGAGGAAGCCGTTCTATTCGCTTTCGGGTTCAATGGTCACCTTGAGCCTGGCAGGAGCCTTACTCCCTACTATCCATTTCTGGATGTAGATCGTACCGACCTTCGGCGGGTAACCTGGCTCAATTACCTCTTGGTATCGAAAGGTGTTCTTCGTTGCTCGCTCGAAGGCGAACTCGATGGTGATTTTTCTCCTTTCCTCCATGCTTCTCTCCTCAAGGCGGTGAGGTGGGCTTATATATTATATATCCGCTGATCTATCAGCAGGGATCTTCTCCAAGCCGCCCATGTATGGTCGTAGGACTTGGGGGATCACGATGCTCCCGTCGGGCTCTTGGTAGTTCTCTAGGATGGCGATCATGGTGCGGGGCAAAGCCAACCCTGAGCCGTTGATGGTATGGACGAACTCCGGCTTGGAGCCTGGCTCCCGGCGGAAACGGATGTTGGCCCGGCGGGCCTGGAAATCGCGGCAGTTGCTCAAGGTGCTAACCTCTAACCATTCCCCACAACCAGGGGCCCACATATCCAGATCGTAGGCCAACGCCGCGGCAAACCCTAAATCTCCCGTACAAAGTTTTTTCACCCGGTAAGGGATTCCCAACCGACGGCAGATCTCCTCCGCATCGCTTATCATGGCTTCCAGTTCAGAGTCAGACGTTTCCGGCGTCGTAAACTTGTACATCTCTACTTTGTCGAACTGATGGACCCGTTTTATGCCCCTTACGTCGCGCCCCGCCGACATCTTCTCTCGACGGAAGCAAGGGGTATAGGCTACATAGTTTAGGGGCAGGGTGCCGGGCCCTAGTATCTCGTCACGGTAGAGGTTTGTGAGCGGAACCTCGGCGGTGGGCACCAGCCAAATATCATCCTCTACGTCGTGATAGAGGTTGTCGTAGAATTTGGGTAACTGGGCTGCCCCCCAAAGGATCTCCTCTTTCACTAGGAAGGGAGGGTAGATCTCTTTGTAGCCGTGCTCTCGGGTGTGTAGATCCAGCATCCAGGTGATGAGGGCTCGCTGAAGTTTGGCTCCCAGGCCTTGGAGGATATAGAAGCGGGTGCCGGAGAGTTTCACCCCTCGTCCGAAGTCTATGATCCCCAGAGTGGGCCCCAGGTCCCAGTGGGGCAGAGGCTCGAAGTCGAACTCTCGTGGCTCTCCCTCCTGTCGAACTATAACGTTCTCACCGGCACTGAGGAGTGAGGAAGGTTGGGCAGTTGGAGCAAGAGGCGGTTCAGTTCCTCCTCGACGCCTTTGACCTCCTGATCCAGGGCCTTTATCTCATCGCCCAAGCGCCGCATCTCCTCGATGAGAACCTGGTCCTTCTCCTTCATGCGGCTTATCTCTTTAGAGGTGACGTTCCTTTGGTGTTTTAGCCCCTGGACATCAGCCAAAAGGGTTCGCCTTCTCTCATCCAACTCTAGGATTTCATCGATGGGGGCCATCTCGTTGCGCTTAATCAGCGCCTCTTTCACCTCGTCTGGATGCTCGCGGATATATTTGAGATCTAGCACAGCCT
>JBHIDN010000414.1:0-1782 GCA_046760125.1 Anaerolineae bacterium | reverse complement strand
CAAGGGGGCGATGGGGCAGGCCATGGGGGTTGTCGTTCTCTCGAGCGTAGCTGCCGGGATAGGAACCATAACGAGAGGAGGGCTCGGAGGGATCGTGATGGGGACGATATTTGCCCTGATTTCGTGGTACATCTGGGCTTATATCACCTATCTCATTGGAACGAAGCTCCTCCCAGAGCCTCAGACCAAGGCAGACCCCGGTGAGCTGCTCCGGACCATAGGCTTCTCGAGTTCCCCCGGCCTGATTCGAGTCATCGGCATTATCCCCGGGCTGGGATGGCTGGTCTTCACGGTGGCTTCGATCTGGATGCTGATAGCCATGGTCATAGCAGTCAGGCAGGCCCTCGACTACAAGAGCACGTTTCGTGCCGTTGGCGTGTGTTTGATAGGCTGGGCCATTCAAGCCGTCATCCTTGGATTGTTGTTCTCTATTCTGGGCGTCCCGAAAAACCTCTAGGAAGTTGATTGGGGGCGGCTGGATACCCTGTGAGCCTCGACCTCTATCTTCCCCTCTTTGGGGCGGCCTTGGATGGTACACGCGGCGGCGTATCGGGCCTGGGGAGGTGGCGGCATCCTGTCCGGCCCTGGAACCGCTCGATGGGTTGGGGGAGGTACTCGAATTCCGGGCTCGGGCACTGATGCATGCACTTGCCGCAGAAATCCACATAGGCATTGGCGAAAAGCCCTCTATCAGCCAGATGACGCTTTTCTTCGGCACGCGCAAAATCCTCCTGCGTAATCCTTTCTGGAGGCTCGAGATGCGTTCGGCTTCCAGACCCTTCAGTAAAACCGTCCAGGCACCAGCGACACCGGTGGTGGTCGAGTGCTGCGTAGCGAAGGGTGCGTCCGTCCATGGTGAATTCCTGGGCCTCATCCTTGCTCAATGCACCGATGGGACAGGTCTCGACACACGCATACCCGCAGACATCAGGCTTACAGAGCTCTTGAGAGTCCATCAACTCCCCAGCATCGAGGGGGGCCTCGGTGATAACAGAGATCAACCGCTGCCGCGCACCATACTCAGGCGTGAGAAACAGGTTGCTCCAGCCGAAAGTTCCCAGGCCCGCGGCCAGGGCCGCATGCTTGTGGGAAAAGTCGCCCAGGTATTGACCCGTTTTGTCGAAGCTTTCGAAGT
The DNA here is from genome assembly GCA_046760125.1 of Anaerolineae bacterium. GTDB lineage: Bacteria > Chloroflexota > Anaerolineae > UBA7937 > UBA7937 > UBA7937. The sequence goes on along the minus strand of JBHIDN010000414.1, from coordinate 647 downwards.
AACGGTACTGCGTCGTGAAGGAAAACGGGATGGGCAGGCTCCGGTAACCGTGGGACTCGAGGACCTTGGCTACGTTGAGGGCGACCCGCGACAATTCCCAATTTAGGTAGGCGAAGCCAAACCACATATAGGGAGCAATGAGACCCCCTTCCTCCGCGTAAGTGCCCCAGACTTCCCCAATGGAGCGCGGGTAGCCAATACCGATGACCACGACCGACCGGGCCCGTTTCATGTAGTAGTTCGGGTGGGTTTGCCTCGGCCCCGTGTCAAAACGTTCCACCGGCGCAAAGCCCACCATATCGGCTCCGACGGCCCTCGCAAGGGATCGGATCTCTCGGGAGAGATCATCCATTTGCAACCTCCTCTAATGACTCCGTACCAAGAGCCGTTTCTCGCGATAATGTACCATACTCGACACGGTGCAGGAAGTTTCACTTTAGTCTCTATGACACAGGGAGGTTATCAAAGAGGCCCAACGCTACCTTCGCACTTTCCCTCCCCGCTATCGGAGCCGGCCCGCCGGTCGGATATTGCCTGCACACACACCAACAACACAGAAGTTGCCTCGAATGCAAAAGAGGGAAAGGCTTGACAAAGGGCAACCGGTCTTGTAAATTGAACATCAAATGTGCAATTTTCCTAGCGCG
>JBHIDN010000413.1:0-1785 GCA_046760125.1 Anaerolineae bacterium | reverse complement strand
TGTCATGTGAACTCCACCTTCTACTCCTTCGTCTTCACTTATATCGGCGGAGGGGTTTACGTTCATCGAGCCAGGGGCTTCGATCCCGAGGAGCTCTTGCAGATCATCGATCGGGAGAAGACGACCTTCACCTCCCTAGTGCCCACTCACTACATCTTGATGTTGAACCTCCCCCAAGAGGTGAAGGCTAAATACGACACCAGTTCTATGCGGAAGCTCCTCATATCCTCGGCGCCAGCGCGACGGGATACCAAACTGGGGATCATGGAGATGTTCCCCAATGCAGAACTCTATGAGGCCTACGGTTCCACCGAGGCGGGGCTGGTCACCCTCCTCAAGCCCCATGAGCAGTTAATCAAACTGGGGTCGATAGGCAGGGAATGTGCGGGGACGGATTTGATCAAACTCTTGGACGAGGAAGGTAACGAGGTCCCTGTGGGCGAGGTGGGTGAACTCTATTCCCGGGGCCCCATGATGTTCGATGAGTACTGGAAGATGCCGGAGAAGACCGCCCAATCCTTCCGCGGCGACTATTTCACCGCTGGCGATTTGGCTAGAAAGGATGAAGATGGCTATTTCTATATCGTCGATAGGAAGGACAACATGATCATCACCGGAGGTGAGAAGGTCTACCCCTCCGAGGTGGAGGAGGTTGTGGCCAAGCACCCCAAGGTCTTGGACGTGGCAGTGATCGGCACCGCCCATGAGAAGTGGGGTGAAGCGGTAACGGCGGTGGTGATCCCCAAAGACCCCAACGCCCCGCCTACCGAGGAGGAGATCATCGAGTTCTGCCGGGGGAAGATGGCCGGCTACAAGAGGCCCAAGAGGGTAGAGTTCATCGCCCCCGAGGAGATGGCCCGCACGGCGACGGGGAAGGTACTGCACAGGGTGTTGCGGGAGCGGTACAAAGAGAGATACTCCTAGAGGGGTGTTGGCGAAATCTCGTTAATCATAGGGGATTGGCAAGTTCAAGAAGGGTTATGGGCGGCCTGGAGCCAGCCGTTGGCTATTAGATAAACTTCAAAGGAGGGTGAAGTTATGGCGAAGAAGCCAAAGTTTGCCATCATCGGAGTGGGGCCGGTCGGCGGGATCTTTGGCGGACACCTGGCTAACGCCGGACACTATGTCGTGTTGGTCGACATCTTGAAGAGCCATTTGGACGCTATCAGGGAGAGGGGGCTGATCATAACCGGTGTCACAGAGATGAAGGTGAGATGCGAGAGGGTAGCCTACGACATCTCCGAGTTACCTAACTTCCCGGAGGTAGATACTATCGTTATCTCTACCAAGGCGTCTGTGATGCCCTCCATCCTTCCCCAGATCGAGAGGGTGGCTAAGCCCGGGACCAAGTTTATCAGCCTCCAGAACGGGCTCGGCAACGAGGAGTTTATCGCCGAAACTTTCGGGCGGGACAACGTGATGCGGATTGTGGTGAATTACGCCGGCAACCGCGTGGCAGATGGGGAGATCTGGATGTCGTTCTTCAACAAGTCTAACTATATCGGCGTTCTGACGCCCAAAGCCGAGCCTCTGGCCAGAGAGATAGCGGAGATGATGACCGAGGCCGCACTCGACACCGAGTTCACCAGCGACATCAGGAGGTATGAGTGGGAAAAGGCCATCCTCAACGCTGCCCTTAGCCCCATATGTGCATTGGCTCATAAGACCATGAGGGAGATGATGGATTTCGAACCCACCCGGTCCTTGGTGGAGGAGACTCTCCGAGAGGGGATCGAGGTGGCCGTGGCGGATGGGGTGATCTTCGACGAGGGCTTCTTCGAACAT
>JBHIDN010000412.1:0-1787 GCA_046760125.1 Anaerolineae bacterium | reverse complement strand
CTGAAACGGCCATCGTGGTGGAATCGGTGGGGAAGCGCTTCGGCAGCCTCTGGGCCCTGCGTTCGGTGGATTTCCACGTTCCCGTAGGTACAAGGCTAACCCTCTTCGGCCCCAATGGAGCCGGCAAATCCACCCTGCTCAGAATACTGGCCACCATCATAAGGTCCTACCAGGGCCGGGTGATGATCCTGGGGGTCGACATCAGGAAGCGGGCCGATGAGTGCAGGTCGGCGATCGGTTTCCTCTCCCACGAGACCTTTCTCTACCAGGATCTCACCGCCGCCGAGAACCTCTTCTTTTACAGCCGCCTCTACCGAATCCCCCGGCGGGAGGAAAGGTGCCATGAACTACTGGATCGAGTGGGGCTCTCCGACAAGAGGGATGCGTTGGTCAGGCATCTCAGTAGGGGGATGAAGCAAAGACTGTCGCTGGCCCGCGTCCTCCTCCATCGGCCCCGGATCCTCCTACTCGATGAGCCCTACACCGGGCTCGACGAGGCTGCAGCGATTACACTGAGCTCGACGCTGGCTGCTCTGCGCCGCGAAGGGGGCACGGTGATAATGGCCAGCCACAGCCTGGAGAGGGGGCTTGAGGGTGCCGATAGGGTGATAGTGATCGACCGGGGGGAAGTTGTCTACGATCGGTCGGCCGAAGAGCTGGATAAAGAGGCCTTCCGGAGGTACTACCACGGAACTGTGGGGGTGGGGGAAGATGCTTAGGGTGATGTCGGCTATACTCTGGAAGGATGTCAGGATCGAGCTTAGGACGAAAGAGATCTTCTCCTCGTCTTTTCTATTCGCCCTCCTGGTTCTGGTTGTCTTCAACTTCACCCTATTCCTTACGCCTCAAGAGGCGATCCGCCTCGGCCCCGGTTTCCTGTGGATCTCCTTCACCTTCGCCGGTCTCTTGGCCCTCAACCGCTCCTTCGCCCTGGAGAAAGAGGAGAACTGCACCCATGGCCTGCTGGCCTCACCCGCCGACAAGGGGGCTCTATACCTGGGCAAACTCCTGGCCAACACCCTGTTCATGTTGGCGGTGGAACTGGTTCTGCTCCCCCTCTTCGCAGTCTTTTTCAACATCCCCCTGGGCAAGCATCCGCTGCTGCTCCTGGCCACCCTGTTCCTGGGTTCGGTGGGGTTCTCCTCGGTGGGCACCGTCTTCTCGGCCATGGCCGCCGGCACGAGGATGCGGGAGGTGATGCTGCCCGTGCTGCTCCTCCCCGTCTCCATCCCCATCGTGATCGCCGCTGTTGAAACGACGGCCTACAGCCTGGGTTCGGGGCCGCGGCCTGACTTCTGGATAAGACTGATGGTAGCGTACGACGTGGTCTTCGTCACCTCATCATTCCTGGTCTTCGGCTTCCTCCTGGAGGAGTAAAGACGATATGAGAAGGAACGTGATTCATTATATTGCATCGGTAGCCTGCTTCTTGGCCATGACCTTGGCCCTCTACATGGTCTTCATATACGCACCCATCGAGAAGACGATGGGTGTCGTGCAGAAGATCTTCTACTTTCACGTCTCCTCGGCATGGGTCTCTTTTCTCGCTTTCTTCATTGTGTTCCTGGCCAGTTTCGCCTATCTGCTCAGGCCCAAGCGGAAACTGGACATCCTTGCCTCATCAGCCGCCGAGATCGGGCTAGTCTTCTGCACCATCGTTCTGGTGACCGGTCCCATCTGGGCCAAGCCTGTCTGGGGGATTTGGTGGACGTGGGATGCCCGCCTCACCTTCACTCTGGTTCTATGGCTCATATACGTCTCTTATCTCATGCTGAGGAGGTACGTCG
>JBHIDN010000411.1:0-1795 GCA_046760125.1 Anaerolineae bacterium | reverse complement strand
GGATCCCCCTCTTCGTCAAGCAGGGGGCGGGGTTGGACGCCATCCACGATCTCTACCGGGATGACCTCCGCTCGCTCTAACCCCTCAGCGGTGAAAAAGGCCCGAAGGATAGCGCCCTCCTCCTCCCAAGGCATGTCGAAGACGAAATCACCCAGACTGTAGGCGATAAAGCCCCCCAAATAGGGGACCGTCTCCTGGACAAGATGGGGGTGGTGGCCGATCACCAGGGTGGCCCCCGCTTCCACCGCCGCCTGAGATACCGCCAACTGCTCAGCGTCGGGCTGGCTTTGATATTCGGTCCCCAGATGCATGATGACGATCACTAGATCGGCCTGCTCCTTCCCTCGCCTGACATCTTCCTGTACCCTATCGATCTCGGCAAAGGCCACCCTCGTCTCCGTGGGCACCTCCGGTGAACCTCTCCACCTGATAGCCGCGTAGGCCAAGAAGGCTATCTTTACCCCCCTCACTTCCATTATGACCGGTCGATGGGCCTCTTCTTCGGAGAGGCCCACCCCCACATATGGGATTTCGCTATCTTTTAACCCCTCCAAAGTATCTTCCATCGCCTTCTCGCCGAAATCGAGGAGATGATTATTGGCCAGGCTGACGATATCAATGCCCGCCCAAGACAAAGCAGCCAGGTTTCGAGGATGGGCCCGGAAGAGGAAACGCTTATCTATCGGCTCTCCCCGGGTGGAGAGGGGACACTCTAGGTTCCCCAGGGCGATATCCGCAGAGCGCAAAAGCTCTCCTGTAACCGCGAAGGGGAACTCTACCCCATACTGGTTCATCCTCTCCTCCACGGTGCGACAGAGGAGGATGTCGCCCACGGCCACAAGTTCGACGAGACCCACATCTTGGGCTGAGGAGGCGGAAAACACCAACGAGGGGTAAGGGGTTATCTGAGGAGCCTCAGCCTCTGCCCTGCCCGGAGTCATCTCCAAGGCGTATAGATAGACCCCCGAACGAAGGATGATCTCCGGTCGTCCATCTCCCTCCAGATCATGAGCCAGGAGGCCGTGGATCCTGCCCCCTACGTGGTAACTGCCCAGCAGTCGCCCGTATCGATCCAAGAGGTAGATGGTACCCTCGTCTCCACCAGCGACTATAGTCGCCTCTCCATCGAGAAAAAAGGTATCCAGGGCCCAGACCCCGCTTCCAGTGGCAAAATCCCACCCCTTTTGGCCGTCTAAAAGATAGATCCGACCATCGTCGTACCCAGAGCCAAAGAATATCTTGGGCGAACCCTCGATGTTGGCGATGCCAAGCGTGAGTATACCGCTTCCCATATCGCGCCACCAGAGAGGTTGGCCCTCGCTGGACAGAAGGTAGAGAACTCCCTCACTGGAGCCCACAACTATCTTCTTCTGGCCCTCAAAATCATAAACATCTATCTCGCGTATATAGCCTCCAGCCTCATAACTCCAAAGGCGCTCTCCTCCAGAAGTGAAAGCGGTTACCTTTCCTTCCTCTGAGGCTACGATTATCTCCCCCCGCCCATCGCTTTGCAAATCGGCAACCCGGATGTTGGTCGCGCCCCCATCCAAGGCTCTTCGCCAACGCAACTCCCCATCGCCACCTAAGAGGTAGAGATACCCATCCCAAGAACCGGCCAGGATCTCCTGGCTACCATCCCCGTCCAGATCTTGGGCAGCCACCTCCGTCACCCGACTCCCCGTAGTGTAGCGCCAAAGGAGTCGGCCATGGGAACTCAATGCGTATATATTGTTGTCATCGGAGCCGGCTATGACCTCGCCTTGGCCATCTCCCTCCAGATCAGCCAAGGCCACGG
>JBHIDN010000410.1:0-1799 GCA_046760125.1 Anaerolineae bacterium | reverse complement strand
CTCCTGGTGCTCTACGGCATCATCATGATCTATAGCGCTACCTACCTCTCCGGGGAAGGCGGTCAGAGCCTTTGGGATACCTTCTTCGCCAGACAGACCATCTACGCTCTAGCAGGGTTGGGCCTGATGTTTCTGGCCACTATCGCTGATTATCGATACCTGGAGAACCTATACCGTCCCCTCTATATCTTGACCATCGTTTTGCTGCTCCTCCTCCCGGTAGTAGGCCGTATATCCTTTGGCGCACAGCGGTGGTTAGGCTTCGGACGCTTCCAACCCTCTGAGTTGGCGAAACTTTTCATCATCATTTGTTTGGCCAAATACCTATCTGACCGCGGCCCGAGCATAAAGCGGTTTCCACAACTGCTCATCTCTCTTATCTATGTAGCCATCCCCGTGGTTCTCATCTATCTCCAGCCTGACTTAGGAACGGCCTTGATCTTGGGCGTCATCTGGCTGGTTATGGTCCTGATGGCCGGGGCCCGCTTGCGACATATCGCTATCCTGGTCCTCCTAGGTGTCCTGGGCACGCCGCTCATCTGGCTCTCCCTCGAAGATTATATGCGTGAGCGGATCATCATCTTCTTCAACCCCCAGTACGATCCGTTGGGGGTGGGGTACAACATCAATCAAGCCCGCATCGCTGTGGGGTCAGGAGGGTGGTGGGGACAGGGGTTCGGCAGCGGCTCCCAGAACCAGTTGCATTTCCTCCGCGTCCGCCCTACCGACTACATCTTCTCCGTCCTGGGTGAGGAATTGGGCTTCGTGGGCGTTCTGATCCTCCTCTTTCTTTTGGGCATCGTCCTTTTCCGGATCCTCCGGGCCGCGGATCTGGCTCGCGACGATTTCGGGAAATTGATCGCCTGCGGTGTGGCGACCATGATCGCCTTCCAAGCCTTCGTCAACATTGGGATGAACATAGGGCTCATCCCCGCCTCCGGTACATCCCTTCCTTTCATGAGTTATGGAGGCAGCGGGCTCATAACCCTCCTCCTGGCAGAAGGGGTGGTGCAAAGTATCCTCGTACGCCATCGAAAACTGGAATTTCAGTGAAAAGTAGAGTAGCCCTCATCAAGGGCCCAGATAGATACCGAAACATAACCCAAGCCCTGGAGTGTATTGGAGAGGAGATCAAGTTGCCTCCAGATGGGCTGCTCATCAAGCCCAATTTCGTCTCTACCACAAATCAACTGGCGGCCACCCATGTGGAAGCGGTCCGAGCCCTTCTCGACTTTCTGGGATCCCGCTATGGTGGCTCTATCACCATCGGCGAGGGGGCCGGCCTCACGGACACCTTCGAGGGGTTTCGCAATTTCGGCTATGAGCCGCTGATCGAAGAGTACGGTGTTCGGCTGATGGATCTCAATAGGGACCGCTGGGTGAAGGTAGAGGTATATGACCGGAATCTGGCTCCCCTAGAGTTGCGCCTGGCCAAGACCGCCTGGGAGAGCCCCTACCGCATCTCCATCGGCCCGCCTAAGACCCACGATACGGTGATCATCACCCTTTCTCTGAAGAATATGATCATGGGAAGCCTCATCCGCGATCAAAGAAATAATACGCTTTTCCACACTTTATCCAGGGTTACCCCTTCTTGGGTGAAGCGTGCGTCGTTCCTGGAGGGACTCAAGCGAGATGTGGCCACGACGGTTCTCAGGAGCGATAAGTTCGCCATGCACCAGGGGTACCCGGCCATCAACCTCAACCTCTATACCCTGGCCAAGTATATAGCCCCTCACCTGAGCATCATCGACGGCTTCCTGGGGATGGAAGGGCCAGGCCCAGGCGATGGAGAGCCG
>JBHIDN010000409.1:0-1801 GCA_046760125.1 Anaerolineae bacterium | reverse complement strand
CAGCCTGGATGATGCCGCGAGGAAGGCAGTGGAGTGCGTGGAGAATGAGCTGGACCTCCCGGTGGACATGGAAGAGGGGACGGTCGAGCTGTCCTCCCACCGGGCCAAGGCATTCGCAATCCCCCTGGGGATAGATTATGCTGAGATAGCCGCCCTGACTCAGGAGAGGGAGGTCATCAAGGGGGCAGCCAGAATCAGGAAGCGGGTCAGGACGGAGCATCTCGTCCTGGGAGTCGAGCGCCTGGACTATACCAAGGGGATCCCGGAGAGGCTCTTGGCTTTTGAGCACTTGCTGTCCAGGTATCCTAGTTACCGGGGGCAGGTGACCCTGATCCAGAAGATCTCCCCTAGCCGGAGCAAGGTCGGGGAGTACCGGCAGTTGAAGCAGGAGATAGATCAACTGGTCGGCCACATCAATGGGCGATTCCAGCGGTTGGATTGGATACCAGTTCATTACCTCTATCAAAGCCTCCCCTTCCGACAACTGGTCTCCCTCTATCTGACCGCCGATATAGGCCTGGTGACACCACTGGTCGATGGTCTGAACCTGGTGGCCAAGGAGTATGTGGCCGCCAAGGGCCAGAGCAAGGACGGGGTGCTGATCTTGAGCGAAACCGCGGGCGCAGCACGGGAACTTACAGAGGCCCTGTTGGTTAACCCCTACGATGTTCAAGGTGTGGCTCAGGCCATGAGATCAGCCCTGACCATGTCCGCCAGTGAGAGGAGGAACCACATGGAGAGGCTGACGGCGAAGGTAAAAGGGCACAACATCTATTGGTGGTTGAAGGAATTGCTCGGGGAGGTCGTGGGGCCCTGTGGCGAAGCACCTAATGGATAGCCTTTCCCAGGTCCAGCGCCGGCTGGAGGGGTCGGATCTGGTGCTCCTCTTCCTGGACTACGATGGCACTTTAGTGGCAATAGCCGAGGCACCGGAGGGAGCCCTCCCTTCTCCCAAGGTTCTGCGGGTACTGAGGGCCTTGGCGGGCAACCCCAGATGCCGGCCAGCCATCATCAGCGGAAGGGAACTCGGGGACCTCGAGGAGATGCTAGGAAACATCGCGGGCCTGACCCTCGCTGGGTCACACGGCCTGGAGGTCGCCACGGGCGACGGCCTCTTTGTCCCTGAACTTGCCCGAAGGACAAGGCCACTTATAGAGAATATACATAGAGAGTTGAAGCGCGAGCTAGTGTGCGAGAGAGGCCTCAAGCTTGAGTATAAGGGCCAAGGGCTCTCCCTCGCCTGTCACTATCGCCTCGTGGCCCCGGAGAGAGTGGATGTGGTGTTAGAAAAGGTGGAGAGCGTGGCGGAAAGGCACGATGAGGAAAAACTTCTAATGGTCATGCCAGGGGCCAAAGTTGTGGAGATACTCCCTCGCGGCTGGCATAAAGGCAGAGCAGCAGAGATGATTCTCGAACAATGGGCAAGAGGGGATCAACTCTCTATCTATATTGGAGACGATGTAACCGACGAGCGAGCTATCCAATTCCTGGCCTCAAGAGGAGAGTGCTGGGTCACGGTCAGGGTGACGCGCTCGCCGACCGCGACCGCGGCGGCTTTCTATCTAAGAGATCCATCGGAAGTCCAAAGCTTCCTCGAATGGCTCCTGGAGGCCCTATAAAAGAGGCGGAAGGATGGCAAAGACTTACCTAGCAGGATTCGACATCGGCGGGACGAAGCTCGCCTTGGCGCTCGCCGACCGCGCGGGGGAGATTATCATGAGGCTCCGCGAGGAGGTCGACGTGGAGGCCGAGCGCTTCGCGGACTACCGCGGCGGGGTGGCCTACCTCGGCCTGGGGGAGC
>JBHIDN010000408.1:0-1802 GCA_046760125.1 Anaerolineae bacterium | reverse complement strand
GCCTTCGTTTCCCTTTATAGCCAAGGACCTGAGTTCTTAGGAGGTTCCAAGGTTTGAAGCCGGTATCGATAGAACTAGATATAACGGAGACCTTAAGTCCCGCCGAAAGGAAACAGTTTGAGTTGCGCACCGGCCTGGTCAAGGCGCCGGTCACCATCATCTTGCCTCCAGGGACAAATGGCTGCCTCAAAGAGGCCCTAAGAGAGAGCGAGATAGTTGTGGTTTTCCTCCATGGCTTAGGTGGGGGACGATGGTCCTGGGGCGTCTCGCGTGGCGCAAACGATCCGGAGGGGCTGGCTGCTCAGGTATTGCATCCCCTTTGGCGCCAGGGCCGAAAAGCGGTGGGGCTAGCGATGGCCGGCATCGGCCAGGATGGCTCAGAATTGGGCCCCACCTCTAAAAGAGGGATCACGCCCCAGAATTACGCTAACCAGTTGGAAGAAACTCTACGCTCCCTGCATTTCTTGGAGGGAAAGAAGATCATCGCCATCGGTCATTCTATCGGGGCGGCAGCAGCCTGGGAATTCGGCTGCAGTCTAGCGGAAAATATTAGCCCCCTTCCAGATCTGACGGTCGTAGCCCTCTCTCCAGTTCGAACCCTCACCGAGAGTCGGTTCCTCACCCTCGGTTGCCGCCTCTCAGGTGCTGCCTTAGGCGTAGGCCGCATCTTGAGCACCCTCTTCCATCCCCTAACGGAACCTGCCACCAGGAAGATAGCCATCCTTGCCGCTGGCCTGAGAGGCCTCGCCCATCAAGGGAAGTTCGCCGGAAACCTGGGAGAGGTGAAAGGGGTGGTAGTGGTGGGCGAGCGCGATTGGGTGGCTCGCCGAGGACTCAAAGAGGTCCTAACCAGGGCGCGCTCTATCTGGCCGGTATCCGTTTTGCCCGGCGTGGGCCACAACCTCCTCACCATACCCACCCTGGGGATGATCCTGGTCACCCACATCTCTAAATTCCTCCAAGGCTGACCTTTTTCCTCGCCAGGCCATTTGTGGTATACTGATTCAAAAGCCCCTGAGGAGGAAAATGAGGAAACTAATTACCCTTTTGATTCTACTCCTTTTCCTTGCTGCCTGTGCCGGGCCCACAGCGGCGCCGACCCCCACCTCTACCCCTGTGCCTACGCCCACTCCCGTCCCTCCCACGACGACCCCATACCCAACCCCACAACTCGAGGAAGCACCATCCCCAACAACCTTGGTCGAGGGGCCGCGGATGGTCACCTTCCAGTCCGAAGATGGGATCACCCTCGGCGGTACCCTCTATGGCTCGGGGCGGGTAGGGGTGGTCCTCTCCCATATGTTCCCCACCGACCAGACTGGCTGGGCTAATCTGGCCCAGAAGATGGCTGACTTGGGCTACCTGGTGCTCACCTACGATTTCCGCGGCTACGGCCAATCTGAGGGGCAGGTGCAGATCGATCAGATAGATAAGGACCTTCGGGCGGCGGTAGCCTTCATACGCCAGCAGGGAGTGGAGAAGGTGGTGCTGGTGGGGGCCAGCATGGGGGGCACGGCTACGGTGAAGATCGCCGCAGAAGACCCAAGGGTCGCCGCCATCGTGGTGTGGTCAAGCCCCCTCGCTTTTAGAGGCTTGGCCGCAGAGTTGTCGGAGGCAGCAGCCCTCACCATGCCGGCCCTCTTTTTGGGTGCGGAGGCCGATCCAGCCACCGCGGACACACAGCGGATGAGCGAAGCGGCGCCTAAGGCTGAACTCTTCATATATAGTGGCGACAGCCACGGGACCTTCGCCCTGGAGACCCCCCAAGGCCCTGAGGTGGAAGCAAAAATCTTGGGCTTCAT
>JBHIDN010000407.1:0-1815 GCA_046760125.1 Anaerolineae bacterium | reverse complement strand
GCCGATCATGACCGATAGCGGTGGCTTCCAAGTCTTCAGCCTGGAGCACCTCCGGAGGGTTGATAGCGAGGGGGTGACTTTCCGTTCCCATCTCGACGGCTCGGAGCAATGGCTCACGCCAGAAAGGGTGATAGAGGTCCAAGAGCAGTTAGGGGCCGATCTCATCCTTTGTCTAGATATCTGCACCCCTTATCCCAGCAGCCGGGAGCAGAGCGAGGCCGACCTGAGGCGGACTCATCATTGGGCGGAGCGCTCTCTTAAGGCTCATACCCGCTCCGACCAGGCCCTCTTCGGTATCCTGCAAGGGGGAACGTATGCTCGTCTAAGGGAGGAGAGCGCTCGCTTCTTTGCTGAGTTAGATTTCCCCGGTTATTCCATCGGGGGGTTGAGCGTGGGGGAGCCGAAGGAGATGATGCATCGGATGCTGGAGGTGATGGTGCCTCTTCTGCCCCAGGATAAGCCCAGGCACCTTTTGGGGGTTGGCTCTCCCGAAGACTTGTTTGAGTGCACGGCCCTAGGGATCGATATCTTTGATTGTGCCCTGCCCACCCGCATCGCTCGCAACGGCTCCTTCCTCACCCGACACGGGAGGCTCAATATCCGCAACTCCCGGTACACCGATGATCCGGCGCCTATTGAGGAGGGGTGCGAGTGCTACGCTTGCCGGAACTTCTCCCGGGCTTATCTGAGGCATCTGGTGATGGCTAAGGAGATCCTGGGGGTTCGCTTGGCTACCATTCATAACTTACATTTCATGCTCAACCTAATGCGGGAGATACGGGAGGCGATATTGAGGGGGGATTTCGTGGCTCTCAAGGAGGAGTTTCTAGCCTCTTATGAGGTAGTGGACTATGAGGCCCGCATGAGGAACAGGGAGGCTTGGTTGGCCAGGCTGCGAGGGGGATAGCGTGCTTCAAGTCCTAATCTTAGGCCTCGTCCAGGGGGCCACCGAGTTTTTGCCCATAAGCAGTTCCGGCCACTTGGTGCTCGTCCCTTGGTTCTTCGGTTGGGAGGACCCAGGTTTGGCCTTTGACACTTTTCTTCACCTGGGGACCCTGGTCGCCGTCCTGGCTTACTTTCGGCACGATCTTTGGAGTCTAGCCCTGGCCTGGGCAGGTAGCCTTCGGAAGCGGGGTTTGGGTGATCCCCAAGCCCGGGTCGCTTGGCTCATCATCTGGGGCACGCTCCCCGCGGCGGTCATGGGGCTCACCTTGGAGAGTCTCTTTGAACGGCTCTTCGCTGCGCCGGTTTGGGTGGCGATCCTTCTTCTGGTGACAGGCCTGCTCTTAGTCCTGGGCGAGAGGGTGCGGAAGGGCGGAAGCCGGATGGAAAGTCTGACCTGGCTCGATGCTCTCCTTGTCGGCTTGGCGCAAGGGGTAGCCATCGCCCCCGGGGTATCCCGCTCCGGGGCTACCATCAGCGCCGGGCTTTGGCGGGGCCTTGAGCGGGAGGAAGCGGCCCGTTTTTCCTTCCTCTTGGCCACCCCCGCCATTTTGGGGGCTAATCTTCTCCAACTTTGGGAGCTGGCCAAACTATCAGGTGGTGGGGAGGTAGCATCCACGCTCCTCCTGGGCTTCCTGGCCGCCGCCGTCAGCGGCTATCTGGCAATCCGCTTCTTCTTAGGTTTCCTTAAGCGACGCTCCCTTTACCCTTTCTCTCTCTACTGCTGGCTCCTGGGCACGCTCACGCTCCTTTTGGCCCTCCTTCGAGGATAGGATGTTTCCTTCGGCTTCGCTCCCTTCGGTTGCGCTCAGGGCGGGCAGGACAGGCCCTTCGGCTTCGCTCAGGACAGGCCCTTTCCGCCTCCTCATATCA
>JBHIDN010000406.1:0-1818 GCA_046760125.1 Anaerolineae bacterium | reverse complement strand
CCTGGTAGCCCAGGAGGAGGCAGAACTGGCCATAATAATGGGTTATCTTCCGGCGCAACTCTCCCGGGAGGAGATAGAGGCCTTGGCCCGGGAGGTGATCCAGGAGTTGGGAGCCAGCGATATCTCTCAGATGGGCCGAGTTATGGGGGCGCTGATGCCCCGCGTGAAGGGGAGGGCTGAGGGAGGGGTTGTGAGTCAGGTGGTGCGCGAGATCTTAAGCGGAGGCGACTAGTCTAGCGGAGGTCTTATCTGATATAGAGAGCGCCGGTGGAGGCGCTTATTCCTTATCCTTCGGATGCCGCCCTTCGGTCCTGAGGGAAAGGCAAGTTTGGAGAGGCAGATGGCGGAGAGATCGCTTTCGGGCGTAACGCGATCCAGGATTTTGAGAGGCGCCATTTTGGGGCTCATCCTCGTCCTGGCGACCAGTTTCATCCTTGTCTTTCAGTTCTTGCCCAGCAGGGTGGATCTGGAGATGGGAGAGGTCAGCCCCAAGGATATTCGTGCCCCCCGGGAGATCACCTATACCAGCGAGATCAAGACCCAGGAGGAGCAGCAGAGGGCCGAGGAGGCGGTGGAGGACATCTATGATCCGGCCGATCCGGAGATCGCTAGGCAAGCGATAGCCCAGGCCCGTCAGGTCTTCGATTATGTGGACTCCGTTCGACATGACGAGTACGCTACTCTGGAAGAGAAGATCGAGATGGTGCGCGCCATCCCGGATGTTACCCTGCCTATCTCTGTGATCAGCGATACCGTCACCTTGGAGGAGGATCTATGGGGTGAGGTGGTAGCCGAGAGCCTCAACGTCTTGGACGAGGTCCTGAGGCAAGATATTCGGAGCGATCAAGTCACGGAGGTGAAACGGCAGGTGGCGGGCTATATAAGTCTAGCCCTCTCGCCCACTCAGGCGGAACTGGTGGAGGCCTGGAGCAAGAACTTCATCGTCCCCACCAGTTTCTTCAACGCTGAGAAGACCGAAGAGGCCAAGATCGCTGCTCGTGAGAGCATCCAGCCGGTTCGGGTGACTATTGAGAAGGGGGAGATCATCCTTCGAGAGGGGGATGTCACTACCCCCCTGACCTGGGAGGCTCTTGAGGCCCTGGGTCTGCTCCAGGTCACCATCGAGTGGCCGCAGATCGCCGCTCAGGTTCTATTCGTGGTGATCATGGTCCTCATCTTGGTATTCTATATCTATCTTTTGCGTCCCGCTTTCCTAGACAACAGGCGTCAGGTTTCCCTTTTGGGTTTCCTTTTCATCTTCTCGGTGCTGGGGGCCAAACTGATGGTGCCCGGGCATGTCGTTATCGCTTACCTTTTCCCCCTGGCAGCCACCTCCATGCTGCTTGCCGCGCTCGTGGATGCCCATCTGGCTATCCTCACCACCGCTCTATTGAGTCTCATATTGGGCTTCATCGGCGGCTCTTTAGAGTTAGCGGTCTTCGGCTTCGCGGGAGGGGTGGTATCCTCCCTGCGCCTCCATCGCATCGAGAGGCTCAACTCCTTCCTCTGGGCAGGGGTCTACGCGGCTCTCACTAATGCTGGTGTGGTCCTTATCTTTCGCCTTCTGGAGCAGGATCACGATCTAGTGGGCACCTTCACCCTTCTTGGAACAGGGATGGCCAACGGCGGGCTCTCCGCTAGCCTCACCTTGGCCGCCTTTTACGTCCTAGGGAACCTTTTAGGGATCACCACTACCTTACAGTTGCTGGAACTCGCCCGGCCCACCCATCCTCTACTCCAGGAGCTCTTGCTCAAAGCACCGGGCACTTACCATCATAGCCTGATGCTGAGCAATCTGGCTGAGCAGGCAGCGGAGGC
>JBHIDN010000405.1:0-1821 GCA_046760125.1 Anaerolineae bacterium | reverse complement strand
ATCTAAAGCGGGACGTTGAGCCACGGGCAGGGCGGGAATCTTGGGGTGGTAGTTGTCGATGTTGGCATAGATGACGAAGAAAGCGTAGGTGTTCCAAAGGGTAAGCAAAAACTTCCGTACCACCTCTCCCACCAACTCGACGGAGAAACGGCGCTCGCTACCTGCGGGAGCGGCCGTGTAGAAGTACCAACGCACAGCGTCGGCCCCATGAGCCCGCAGCACATCCCAAGGGTCTACCACGTTGCCTAACGATTTGCTCATCTTTCTTCCTTGAGCATCGACGACTAGCCCCAAGACGATGACGTTCTTATAACTGGGCTCGTTGAAGAGGAGGGTAGAGATGGCGTGAAGGCTGTAGAACCATCCTCTAGTCTGATCCACCGCTTCACAGATGAAATCGGCAGGGAATTGCTCCCGGAAGATCTCCTCGTTTTCGAAGGGGTAGTGCCACTGGCCCACAGGCATGGAACCAGAATCGAACCAGGCGTCGATCACTTCCGGAACCCGTCGCATCTTCCCCTCGCACTCGGGGCAGGAGAGGAGGATGCCGTCCACGAAGGGACGATGGAGGTCCAACTCCTCCCAAGAGCGGCCCGCCCGCTCCTCCAATTCGGCGATGCTTCCCACTAAGAGTTGGTGACCGCACGATTCGCACCGCCAGATGGGCAAGGGGGTGCCCCAGTACCGGTCTCGGCCCAACGCCCAATCGACATTGCTCTCCAGCCAGTTGCCGAACCTCCCGTCCTTGATATGGGCTGGGTACCAGTTTATCTTTTGGTTGTTGGCCAAGAGATCCTCTTTCCGCTCCGTGGTCTTGATGAACCAGGTGCTCTTGGCGTAGTAGAGGAGAGGGGTCTCGCACCGCCAGCAGAAGGGGTAGGTATGACGATAGGTGCCAGAACGGTACATGAGCCCCCGTCGTTCCAGATCTTCGATGATGGAGGGGTCGGCATCCTTAACAAAGATCCCCGCCCAGGGGTTCACCTGGGGGATGAACCTCCCCTGGGAGTCCACCGTCTGCAGGATGGGCAGGCCGTACTCCCGGCCCACCTCCAAATCTACCTCTCCGAAGGCGGGGGCCATATGTACTATCCCCGTCCCCTCCTCGGTGGTAACGAAATCCGCCGCTAGGACGTAGCAGTAATCAACATCCACAGGGAGAAAGGTATAGAGGGGCGAGTAATGCTTTCCCACCAAATCCTTGGCCTTAAGATTCTTCACCACCTCGTAGTCACCCACCAGCGCCTCATCCAAGAGTTCCTTGGCCAAGATAAGCCTCTCCCCATCCTGCTCCACCAGGGTGTACTCTACATCTGGATGCACGGCCAGGGCCACGTTCCCAGGCAGTGTCCAAGGGGTGGTGGTCCAGACCAGAAAGTAGGTCCCCGGCTCATCCCGAAGGGGAAACTTGACGTAGACCGACGGGTCCTCGGCGGTAGCGTACCCCTGGGCGAGTTCGTGGCTGGAGAGGGGAGTCCCGCAGCGAGGACAATAAGGGACAACTTTATAGTCCTCATACAGGAGACCCATCTCCCAAAACCGCTTTAAGATCCACCAGACCGATTCTATATATTCGTTGGAGAGGGTGACGTAAGGGTCGTCCATGTCGATCCAGAAGCCGATCCGCTCCGAGGTCTGGTACCACTCGTTAACGTAACGGAAGACCGACTCCCGGCATCTCTGGTTGAACTCCGCCACCCCGTACTCCTCGATGGCTGGTTTCCCTGTGAAGCCCAGTTCCTTCTCCACCTCCAGTTCCACCGGCAGGCCATGGGTGTCCCACCCCCCCTTGCGCAGGACATAGTACCCCTTCATAGTACG
>JBHIDN010000404.1:0-1840 GCA_046760125.1 Anaerolineae bacterium | reverse complement strand
TAGAGAATCGACCAGTTGAAACGCCCATCGGTCGGACCTCCTAGGCTGGAGTGCAGTCTTAAGGAGAGAGCGGTTCTTGAGGGGTTTTACTCCCCTGCGACCGCGGAGCCTCTTCTGGCCCGGTCGTGACCTTACGAACGGAGGAGATATCGCAACCAGGTCGGGAACCCCGGCCTCATAAAGAGTAGGCGACCTGCCTCGCCTAAAGGCGGTTTCCTCACGCCGTCCTTAAACGTGGACACTTGCACGCCGTGGCCAGGAGTAGGGCTACGGCGTTTCTATTTGCAACAAGAGAAGAGATGGGAGGAAGTAATGAAAGCGGTGATTCTAGCAGCAGGCGACGGAAGTAGATTAGAAAGCAACCACGGAAAGCCTAAGGTACTGCTTGAACTGGCAGGGCAAACCTTGCTGGAGAGGAACCTGGCCTCTCTTAGCCAATTGGGTATCCAGGATTTCGTCGTGGTGGCCGGTTACAAAGCCGAGTTGGTGGAAGCCATCATAAAAGAGAGGCGATTGGAAGAACGGTACAAGATCACCCTGGTGGTAAACGAACGTTGGCCAGAGGGTAACGCCGTTTCCGTGTTGGCCGCTCGCGACTTCGTGGATCAGCGCTTTCTGGTAGCCATGGGTGATCACCTCTTCGACCCTCAGGGGATGAGAGGGCTATTATCCTCGCCCGGAGAGTTCGTTGGAGCCTTCGACTCATCCCCACGCTACATAGATATCGCGGAGGCCACCAAGGCGGAAGGCGATCTAAGATCTGTGGAGAGGCTAGGCAAGGAACTGGAGGAGTTCAACTATATAGATGCGGGGTTCTTTGTCTGTTCAGAGCGCATCTTCCCGGTCATCGAGAGATGCCTGGCCCAGGGCAAGGACGAATGGAACGACGTGAAGGAGGAATGGATCAAGGATCGAGAACTCCATATTTACGACCTCAAGGGAGGCTTCTGGCTGGATATCGACACCGACGAGGACCGGCAGACGGCAGAGAGGCTTCTACGTCAGCGCCTGGGCGAGAAGAAAAAGAGGGTGAGAAAGGCGGTAATCCTAGCCACCTCAGAGGGAAGCCTGGAGAAGCCCAAGATGCTGACCAAACTGTGTGGCCTCTCTCTATTGGAGAGGAATCTCCAACTCCTCAAAGCCTTGGGCATTAGGAAGGTGACCATAATGCTAGGGCCCCGAGGGAAGCCAATAAAACGATACCTCGACAAGAAGAGCGGCCTAGGAATGAAAATAGGGTATGTAGAAGGTGGGGATGGATGGTCACCCCCGATCGTGGGGGGAGAATTCTTACTCCTGGAGGGGGATCGCCTTTTCGATGCTCGAATAATCGAAGCCCTCCTCGCCCGGGGGGAGGCGACTTTGGCCCTCGATAGGAGAACCGACAAAGCACGTGGCCTGCCCAGGGTACTCATTGGAGACGGCGTTAAGGCCATAGGCAAGAATCTAGATGAGTGGGATGGGGTCTATATCGGGGCCGCCCTTTGCACCCCTCAACTCCTTCGTATCTTACTAGATGACTCACCGCAAGACAGAGATCGATTAGAGAGCCTTGGAATCGGCTACCTAGATATCTCCCAGATCCCCACCTACCTAGCAGATATGAGAAGAGATCTGCCCGTCTTCTGGATCAGAATGGAGAACGGGAAGGATCTCAAGAAGGCTAAAGAGTTGCTGATTGAAAGGACACAAAAGGGCACTCTTGACCTTTTAGCCTGGTACCTCCACCGGCCCATCGAGAACAGAATCACCCGCTACCTGTCGGAGTGGCCCATCACGCCCAACCAGGTGACCATCTTCACCAACATAGTCGCCTACTTTGCCACCTTCCTTTTCCTCC
>JBHIDN010000403.1:0-1849 GCA_046760125.1 Anaerolineae bacterium | reverse complement strand
AGGGAGGCTAAAGCCTCCTCCACCTGCTCCCCCAGAAGGGATTGGGAGGCCTCCGCTGTAGGGGGAGGAGTGACCTCATCCTCTATGAACTCGGCAAGGGTGCTGATCTCCTCCTCGCCTACGGGTATATCGAGGGAGATGGGCTCGGCGGCCACTCGAGTCAGGTCCGCTACCTTCTCCTGGCTTATATCCATCTCCTCCGCCAGTTCTTCCTCACTGGGCTCGCGCCCCAGTTCCTTGGTCAAGCGGCGGGAGGCGCGATTGAGCTTGCTGATCTCCTCCACCACATGGGCCGGGAGGCGGATGGTTCGGCCTTGATGAGCCACCGCCCTGCTGACCGCCTGGCGGATCCACCAGATGGCATAGGTGCTGAAACGATACCCCCGCTCCGGATCGAACCTCTCTATAGCCCGCATCAGCCCCAGGTTCCCTTCCTGAATGAGGTCGGCGAAGGGTACCCCCCGTCCCAGGTACTTACGGGCCACGCTCACTACCAGACGGGAGTTGGCCTTAACGAGCCACTCCCGGGCCTTATGCCCTTCCTCCATCTCCTTAAGCAGCCTTTGCCTGGTCTCGTGATCCGGTATCCCCTTCTTGAGTCGCTCTTCTGCAGCCCTACCCCTCTGGCAGCATCGGGCTAACTCTAACTCCTCCTCCGGAGTGAGAAGAGGGATCTTTCCCACCTCCCTTAGGTAAAGGGCCACCACATTGTCTGTATCCCTCTTATACTCTTCCCGCTCTTCTATCATGGTCAGACCTCAACATCGATACTTTTAAATACATAAAACTGATGTCCAAAAAACCTATAGATGCGCCTGATCGAAGCCAGGAAGGAACCTCTCCAACCGTTCCCTATCTAACCTGAAGTAAACGTATACCCCTTCTTTCCTTGAGGAGAGAAGCCCCGCATTCTCCAAAACCCTATAATGGTGCGACATGGCGGGCTTGCTCAACTCGAACGCCTTCTCCAACTCTACACATCCCAACTCGTCGCAGTTGAGAAGCATCCGTACCATCTGGTATCGAGTAGGGTCGGAGAGGGCCTTGAATATCCTGATCGCTTCGGCAGAGAACTCAGATGACGCCTTTTCTTCCATAGATAATTCTAAAATTTTAGAACTACTTAAATTATAGTCTCGAAGAGGGCACCTGTCAACCCCACAGGTGCCTAATTAGAGCCCATTCTTACGACATATTTAGAAATACGATTCCTTTTTTCGTCTTATCTCTTATGAACTCTCCTTTGGGTTCACTATAGATGTATTTCCGCCAGGTCTCGTGGGCCTGGGCCTTGCCCAAAAGCACTAGGGCGGCGTATCGAGGCCGCTGGGGAAGCGCGAGGAGCCTCATCCCTGCCTCCTCGGGGGTCCTTTGGCCTTTGCGCTGATTGCAGGGCACACAGGCGGTGACCACGTTCTTCCAGTCGGTTTCGCCTCCACGGGAACGGGGCACCACATGATCTACAGTCAATCGGCTCTTGACGGGCTGAGCGCCACAGTACTGGCAGGTATAGTGGTCTCGAGCCAGGATCGTCCGCCGGGTCAAGGGCAGAAAGAGACGGCGAGGGACCCGCACAAAGTAGACCAACCTGATGACCAACGGAACATCGAAGGAGAGCCTTTGGGAGCGGATCTGGGCCTCGGCAGCCTCGACTACCTCGGCTTTCTCCTTGAGAAGGAGGACGATAGCCCGTCGCACGGTGACGATGTTGAGCGGTTCAAAGGTAGCGTTAAGCACCAGGACATGGCCCATTAACCTTGACCTCCTGTGAAGAACTCGGGGGCCAGGATTCGAACCTGGGCTAGGGGATCCAAAATCCCCTGTCCTACCACTAGACGACCCCCGATTA
>JBHIDN010000402.1:0-1852 GCA_046760125.1 Anaerolineae bacterium | reverse complement strand
TTCTTGATATTGACGCTCATCTTTCATCTCCTCGTCAAATTCTGTGGCTGCTAGATGCCCAGTATCACCACCGTACCCACCTGCATGAGGTCGCCCCAGGCTTGAGCCAGGCCGGTTCGGGGCTTGCCGGGGACTTGGCGCTTCCCCGCCTCGCCGCGGAGTTGCCAGAAGAGTTCGGCCACCTTCATCAGACCAGCGGCGGCGATGGGGTTGCCAACGCCTAAGAGGCCCCCCGAGGGGCAGACGGGCATATCCCCATCTCGCTGGGTGACCCCATCGGCGGTGAGGCGAGGGGCCTCCCCCTTATCGGCCAGAAGCAGCCCCTCTAGGTGATGGAGTTCCTTGTAGTCGAAGGGGTCGTAGGGCTCCACGATGTGGATCTCTTTTCGGGGCTCGGTGATGCCAGCCATATCGTAGGCCATGCGGGCTGCGTACTCGACATACTTGGGGTAGTAGAGGTCCCGGTTGGTCCAATAGGCGGTGTCCAGCGACCAGCCCACGCCTCGAATCCAGACCGGCTTATCGGTGATCCGCTGGGCGATGTTCTCCGAGGCCAACACTATGGCCACGGCTCCATCAGAGATGGGACTAACGTCCAGCCGCTGCACCGGCCAGGCCAAGACCTCAGAGTTGAGGACATCCTCCACGGTGATGTTGGGATCGCCCAGAAGGGCGCAGGGGTGGTCGGCGGCGTTGCGCTTGTTCTTCACCGAGACGAGGGCGATCTCCTTTTTCTCCAGCCCGTGTCTATGCATATAGCGGTTCATCTCCAGGGCAAAGATCCAAAGGAGGTTGGGCTTTAAGGGGCGCTCGGTGGTGTGATCGAAGATGGTCAGAAATGCTCCTTGGGGGTGAGGCTGGCAGGAGGACATCTTCTCCTCGCAGACCACAAGGCAGGTGTCGAAGAGGCCTGAAGCCACGTGGTGCCAGCCTTGGATGACGGCGAAGACGCCGGTGCCGCCGCCTACGTAAGACCTCATATATGGCTTGCCCCAGGCTCCAGCCCCGTCGCTCAGGTACTCACCTTTCATATGGACGCCATCGAAGGCGTCAGGGGCGGTGCCTAAGGCCACGCTATCTATGTCGTCCAGGGTGAGTTCGCAGGAATCGAGGGCCATCTTGGAGGCCAAATAGGCCAGTTCCTGGCCCGTCTCCTGGGCCCGGCGGACGAACTTGGTCATCCCCGCCCCTACAACGGCCACTTTTCGCATACCCATGTGAAATCCTCCTTGATATGTGAATGGGTGTCAACGGATGTTCAGCGGATAAACGGATAAGAACTTCGAGTTAAGGTATCCACTTATCCGTTGACACTGTTCTTCCCCATTTCTTTCTCCTATGCTCTGCTATCTTCTTGGGTGGGAAGAGGCGCTTGAACTCTAGGCGAGGCCTTCCGAAATTTATGAGTAGAGCGACCGAGCACTCGGTTCCCGCGAAGTAGTCTATTACCTGGGCCAGGTCATCATTAGTGAGGGGATGGGAGTGGGCTTTTATCTCTGTGATGACCTTCTCTTCCACGATGTAGTCGGGGTTATAGAGGCCGACTACGACATCATTTTCGTTTAATATCTCAATGGGCACTTGTTCTTGGAAGGATAGCCCGGCTTCCAGAAGTTTAGTCGCCAGTGCTATTTGATATACTTCTTCTCGGTGGCCGGGACCCAGGTCATTATGTGGAGCATTCTCCACTAGCGTGGCTTCTCTTTTCATAACATTCGTTTATCCGTTTCTCATCCGTTGACTTAGTTGCTCAATACTACCGCCGCCCCGCTGCTGGTGGGGAGGCCCCGCCAACCGAGGGCCAGGCCGGTCTCCACATCGGGGAGTTGCCGTTCCCCGGCTTCACCCCTAA
>JBHIDN010000401.1:0-1857 GCA_046760125.1 Anaerolineae bacterium | reverse complement strand
CCGGCCACGATCACCCGCACTGCCCCATTGGAATCCTGGCGCAAGGCGGCAGGGGTAATTCTCTCGCCCCCCATCACCAACTCTTCAAAGGCCCCTCGTGTGCCCGAGCCCTCTTCCCTGGTCACCACTGTGATCGGCCGGTCACTTCCCCCTAAGGACGACCAATTCTCTATCCGCCCCGCAAAGATCTCCCTAACCTGATTCAGGGAAAGGTCAGAGAGAGGGTTGGAGGGATGGACTATGATGGCGATGGCATCCCGGGCGATCAAGATGGTCTCCAGTCCTCGCTCCTCCTCTTTCAACCAGCGGGAAGACATGCCGATCTCGGCACTGCCTGACTGGGCGGCCTGGATCCCCGCACTGGAACCACCACCCTGGACGTTGATGGGCGGGCTTTGGGGGTGTTCAGCCATATACCTCTCCGCCAAGAGTTCGGCGAAGGGCTCGATGGAGGTTGACCCAGCCAAGGTGATCCCCCGCCCTTCCCTTCCACCTTGACAGCCAACCAAAAACAAGAGGAGAAGCAGGATCCTAATCGCTAAGGCCATAGATCCTCGTCTTTCGTGGGTTGCCTTCGGCAGCAGCGGTGTGATAGAATTTAGACAAAACGATGTCTCTGTACAAGATCGAAACTCGCCATCTAAACTTCTTTTACGGCCGAACGCAGGCCCTGACGGATGTATCTATCCAGATCGGTGAGCGTCAGGTAACCGCCCTTATCGGCCCCTCCGGTTGCGGTAAGACCACCTTCCTACGCACACTCAACAGAATGAACGAAACCCTCCCTCATACCCACCTCGAGGGAGAGGTGCTTTTGGACGGCAAAGACATCTACGCACCGGGGGTTGACGTGGTAGAACTCCGCCGCCGAGTGGGGATGGTCTTTCAGATACCTAACCCTTTCCCCCTGTCGATCTACGATAATGTGGCCTTCGGCCCTCGCGTCTTGGGCCTGCAGAATCACTTGGACGAGTTGGTAGAAAGCAGCCTCCATGGGGCAGACCTTTGGGATGAAGTGAAAGACGACCTGCACAGGCTAGGGACGGAACTGGTTGAAGGACAGCAGCAAAAACTATGCATCGCTCGCGTCTTAGCGGTGCAACCAGAGGTGATACTGATGGACGAACCCTGCTCTGCCCTCGACCCCACCGCGACGTTGAGGATCGAAGAACTCATCCGCCACCTAGCAAAGGAATATACCATCGTCATCGTCACTCACAATATGCAACAGGCCGCCCGAGTATCCGATTGGACCGGCTTCTTTCTCCTGGGCGAATTGATCGAATATGGCAAGACGGAGGATATCTTCACTCGCCCCCAGGACCAGCGAACGGAAGATTACATCTCCGGGCGATTTGGCTGAACCCGACTCTCCCCAGCACCCTTGAGGCTACCCCAGACGGCCAGTTATATACTCCTCCGTCCTTTTGTCCCTAGGCTTGGTAAAGATATCCGCGGTTACCCCATACTCCACCAGTTCACCCGCCCTATCCGGAGCCAACATCAATACCGCCGTCATATCCGATACCCTGGCCGCCTGCTGCATGTTATGGGTCACTATGATAATCGTATAATCGCGTATTAGATGGCGCATCAGCTCCTCGATCTTCAGGGTGGAGATCGGATCCAGCGCCCTACAGGGCTCATCCATCAGTATCACCTCTGGCTCCATGGCCAAGGCGCGGGCGATACAGAGCCTCTGTTGCTGCCCCCCCGAAAGAGCCAACCCAGATTCATGCAACTTATCCTTGACCTCATCCCAGAGGGCCGCCCGATGCAGACTTCGCTCCACGATCTCACTCAATCGAGCCTTGTCGTTCAGACCTCTCCTTCGTGGGCCATAAGCCACGTTCTCGA
>JBHIDN010000400.1:0-1867 GCA_046760125.1 Anaerolineae bacterium | reverse complement strand
CGTATCGGGCTGAGAGGTGGGCTGCTTGCTTCAAAGCCTCATCGGTGATCTCGAGACCGTGATGCTCTTCGTACCGTTCCTTTATCCCTCTTAGGATCTCTATGGTCTCATCGATAGTCGGCTCTTCGACGAATACGGGCTGGAAGCGCCGCTCTAACGATGCATCTCCTTCCACATGTTTCCGATATTCGTCCAGAGTAGTAGCCCCGATGCACTGCAATTCCCCTCTGGCCAAGGCCGGCTTGAGGATATTGGCCGCATCGACGGAGGAGCCCGCCGCTCCAGCGCCCACTATCATATGCAACTCGTCGATGAAGAGGATGCTGTTGGAGTCCTTTATCTCTCCGATGACCCGCTTGAGCCGCTCTTCGAATTGCCCTCGGTATATGGTCCCCGCCACTAAAGAGCCGACATCCAGCATCACTAGACGCCGGTTGAGGAGTTCCTTTGGCGCTTGGCCGGAGGCGATCAGTTGGGCTAACCCCTCCACGATGGCTGTTTTCCCCACTCCCGGCTCGCCGATGAGGGCCGGGTTGTTCTTGGTACGCCGGGAGAGGATCTGGATCACCCGCTCGATCTCCTTCTGACGGCCGATGACCGGGTCTAACTTCCCCTCTTCGGCCCAGGCGGTGAGATCGATCCCTAATTGATCGATGAGAGGGGTCTGTGTCTCTCCCTTCTTCCCCTGGGGGCGGGCGGGGCTCTCCATCATGATCCGTGCCGTCTCCGTGCGGAGGCGGTCAAGGTTCACCCCTAGGCTCTTGAGGACGTCCACCGCGATCCCTTCACCCTCGCGGGCCAGGCCTAAGAGGAGGTGCTCGGTGCCGATGTAGTGGTGTCCCAAACGTCTGGCCTCATCCACGGCCAATTCTATGACCCGCTTGGTGCGGGGAGTGAGGCCGATCTTCCCCAGGACCTTCCGCTCGCCCCGGCCGATCATCTCCTCTACGGCTTTCCTCAGGGCGTTGGGTTCTACCCCCAGGTCCTTGAGAACCCGAGCCGCAACACCGCTTTCCTCGCGAACTAGACCCAAGAGCAGATGCTCCGTTCCGATGTAGTTGTGGTTGAGCCTCTGGGCTTCCTCTTGAGCCAGGGCTAGGACACGGCGGGCTCTCTTGGTGAATCTATCGAACTTGTTGGCCATGCTTCTGCTTGAGGAGATCGGATCCTCCTAATCTTTGCGCTGAGAAGAGTACAGATTAGAGGCTGTTTATTATTATAGCGGATTTCTGCCGGAAAAGCAAAAATCACGCCTTTAGGGCTATGACCTCTATCTCTACCAAGGCTTCCCGAGGGAGTCGGGCTACCTCCACCGTAGAGCGAGCCGGTGGCTGACGAGGGAAGAACTCCGCGTAGACGGTGTTCATAGCCGCGAAATCCTCCATATGGGCCAAAAACACGGTAGCCTTCACCACCTGAGCCAAGGAACTTTCCGCCGCCTCTAGGACAGCACTCAGATTAGTCAAAGCCTGGCGAGTCTGGGCTTCGATCCCTTCGGCTAATTTGCCGGTCTGAGGGTCGATGCCCAGTTGCCCGGCGGTAAAGACGAAATCCCCCGCTATCACTGCCTGGGAGTAGGCTCCCACGGCGGGAGGAGCGTTCTCGGTGGACACGATCTTCATCTCATCTCCTTTACTCGGTCACCACGTTCACCAACCGACCGGGTACGTATATCACCCTCTTTATCTCTTTCCCCGCGGTGTGCCGCTTGACCCCGGCACTAGCCAAGGCCAACTCTTTGGCCTCCTCCTCGGAGATGGTCACCGGGGCCTCGGTCTTGTCCCGCACCTTGCCATTCACCTGAATGACCAAGGTGAAGACCTCCTCGGCGGCCAGCGCCTCGTCCCACTGGGGCCAGGCTTGCTGG
>JBHIDN010000399.1:0-1912 GCA_046760125.1 Anaerolineae bacterium | reverse complement strand
TAGTACGGGGGAGGTTCTGGCCGTGGGCCATACTAAGCACATCTGTACCGATAAGGTGGGCCACGTGAGATCGATCCCCAGGGAGGTCAGGGAGATGCTCCGCGTGGAGGTGAGTTAGATGGGCATCTCCTGGCGGTCTCTTCCTTTTCTCAGCGATATCGAGGGTGGTCGCTCTCTACCTGGAGCCTGGGCCTGCTCCGGCGCAGTGACGTGCTCAACGCTGTTCGAATGAGGCAAGAGTTGACATAAAGCAATGCCTGAACTCCCCGAGTTAGAGGTAACAAAGGAGTTCCTCCAAGAGCACGTTGTCGGTCGCAGGATAGAGAGAATAGAAGTCTTGCGGCCCATCGTAGTGCGTAACCTCACCGATCTCGACTTCACTTCTCTTGAGGGTCAGGGTTTCACTGAGGTAGGGCGTCGAGGCAAGTACCTTATCTTTTCCCTTGACGCTCTGTACCTGGTGATAAACCCTATGCTGAGCGGGCAGCTCTACTTTTGTCCTTCCACCGAACGGCGTCTGGCCAAAACCTTCGTGATATGGCACCTGCAAGAGGGCATCGACCTTCGATATGTGGACAAGAAGCAGATGGGGAAGATATATCTCACCTCTGATCTATCCTTGGTGCCTGGCTTCGCTAGGCAGGGGCCTGAAGCCCTGGAAGTGACCTTTGAGAGTTTCAAAGAGCGGCTGAAACGGCGTCGAGGGGAGATAAAAGGGGTTCTGATCAATCAGGCCTTCGTGGCCGGTATAGGCAACGCCTACGCGGACGAGATCCTCTTTCGGGCGGGGGTATACCCTTTCAAAAGACGGCCACGCCTCACTGGAGAGGAGGTAAGGAGAGTTTATGAGGCCATGCGTGTGGTGCTCGAGGAGAGCATCGTTACCATCCGGGAGCGGATGGGCGATCAGATCCATCTCAAGTTCCGCGATTTCTTAGCCGTGCATGGAAAGGGGGGCTCTCCCTGTCCTCGTTGTGGCACCCCCATCTCCGAGGTGAGGGCTCGGGGTCGGCTCACTAACTTCTGCCGAAGTTGCCAGCCGGGGATCATGATCGGCCGCTCCCGCAGCCTGAGAGGATAGGATGAGAGGGGAAGAGTTCGAAGGGCTGGTGGCTGGGGCCTTGGAGGAACTCCCAGAGGAGTTCCAAAAGAGGTTGGACAACATTGATCTGGTAGTGGCTACCAATCCGACGAGGGATCAGATGGAAAGAGCGGGGCTAGGCCCCCACCAGACCCTTTTCGGCCTCTACGAGGGGGTGCCCCTCACCAAGCGGGATAGGGGGTATCACCTCGTTTTGCCGGACAAGATAACCATCTTCCAACGGCCTATGGAGGCTGTCTGCCGCACGAATGAAGAGATCCGTAACCTCGTGCGGGAGACGGTGATGCATGAGATAGCCCATCATTTTGGCCTAGGGGATGAGAGATTGAGGGAGTTAGAGGAGGATGGGTGAGGGAAAGAGGGTTATAGAAACCGAGGTCCGCGTCCGGTACGCCGAGACCGACGCCCAAGGGGTGGTCTACTACGCCAACTATTTCGTCTGGTTCGAGGTGGCTCGCATGAGTTACTTGCGAGCCATCGGTTACGACTATGCCACCCTGGAGCGGGATGGCTTGGGGTTTGTCATCGCCGAGGCGACCTGCCGCTACCACGCACCCGCTCATTTCGATGAAGAACTGGTGGTGAAGACATCTGTGGGCGAGATTCGCAATCGGAGTTTCGTCTTCGAATACGAGGTGTACAACAAGGAAAGTGGCCAACTGTTAGCCACCGGCTCTACAGTACAGGTCTTCATAGATGAGAGGGGGAAGCCCAGGGGGATACCCGAAAGGTTGCGGGCCGAATTTGTGCGGCAGGTCTCCTAGAAAGATATGATTGCTCCATAAACAACGTTCGATCGCAGGCAGGGCC
>JBHIDN010000398.1:0-1913 GCA_046760125.1 Anaerolineae bacterium | reverse complement strand
CTAGGAGGCCATCCAGGTCGAAGGTGGATCGGCCGTTGATATGCAAAAGGGGCCCTAGGCAAAGGAGGGCGAAAGTTCCGGCGCTCACTACCCAGGCCTTGAGTTCGGGCCAATATCTGACCGCTGCCGCCATTCCCAAGATGATGGCTACCCATCCCAGGTAGACGGTGTTCACATCGATGAAGCGGGCCGTCCCCTCCCGAACCATGGTTAACTCTCGGGCCCAGTCGCCCCCGAAGAGGGGGTGGAGAGCGGTAGGGGTGGTAAAGCCGAAGAGATCCACCAGGAGGTTCTCCGAGTGGCCCCAGCCCTGGAGGGCATAGTCGGCGCTGAGGAGTTCCCTCACTATCGGGTAGCCAACGGGAAGGTAGGTGACAACTACCACGGCCACCAGCAAGGTTAACCTTTTCATGAGGCCCCAGTTCATCGCCCTTCTAGCGAAGAGAAGGTAGAGCACCGTCAGGAAGAGGAGGAAGACACCGAAGATCATCTCCGAGAGCAAGGCTAGAGTGGCGAAAAGCCCGGCCAGGATTGCGTTCCGCAGACCTTGTTCTCGCACGCTCTTCACCATGAAAAGGGCGTATAAGGGTATCCACTGGGTGGTTACCATGTCGTAGTGGCCCAGAGCGGCATAGACGAAGCGGTAGGAGCCGAAGGCATAGAGCGCTCCGGCTAAGAAGGCGGCGCAGTGATAGGCCAACCCCGGTCGATTCCTGAGAAGATAGAGGAGGAGGAGATAGGTCCCGTACCCGGAAAAGACAAAGGCGAAGATCAGGGTCAGATTGCTGATGGTGGCCAGGTTCAGAAACGGCTGGAGGGGTAAAGATACAAGCGCGTTGAAGAGGTTGTAGGTATATAGAGCCAGGCTGATGCCCAGGGGGTAGAAGATGTAGTCGGTGAAGAGGGGGCTGGCGTGGAGATCTAGGAGGGAGTGCCTGAACCACCAGATGTTCCAGAGGAAGGTGTACTCGTCGAAGGCCCAGATATCGGTGCCAGGCACGTGGGTAGTGAAATGGGTTATCAGGGGATAGGTGAGGAGAAGGGCTAGGATGGTGTAGAGCCCGATGATCACAAATGTTCTTCGCAAGAGGGGGGACAATCTTCTCTCCTTCCGGTAATTATGGCATAATACCTAATCTACGACAACTTCGATAGAGCCTAGGCGTAGGCTGTCCTGGCCATCGGCCAATGGGAGGCGCTGGCCAGTTTCTAGAAGATAGAAGCCTATCACTATCTGGTATCGGCCGGGGGGGATGTCGCGAGGCAGAAGCATGGCCTGCTTGTCCTCTACCTCTTCTCCGAGCTGCCAACCGGAGGTGGGCTCAAAACTATCCTTTTGAGCCCGAAGCGCGCCTTCTTGATCTATAAGGTGTACGAAGAGGTGGTAATTCTCGGGTAGAGTGGCTATAGCCCTCCAATGAAGGTTCACCGCCAGGACATCGCCGGGCTTCACCTGCTTCATCATTCCATACCCCTCCAAGGCTATCCTCTCTCCAAAGATCGCCTCTCCTGCCCTTTCGGCCAGAGGCTGGGAGGGGAAGAAGTAGAGGGCTAACCTTTCCTCGCCGAAGGGTTTATCAAAGGCTTGGTAGCCCTTCTCCGAAAGCCAAACGTCTAAGCCATCGTTCAACCCCCCGGGGATGAGCCAGAGGCGACGATATCGGGCGGTCAAGGTTTGGAGAAATTCTTCCCTCTCCGGTGGAAGGGGTGGCTCCCCCTCGAAGAGCCCGTAGAGGGGGAGGTTTCCCTTGTAGTGGTTTTGGAGGAGGGAGGTCTCCGAAGGTGAGTTCAAGATTAAGGCATCATTTGGCCCAGAATAACCGGTTATGAATTCGATCATCTCCATGAAATCTCGGTGCCCATCTTGCTTGTAGCGAGCCAGGGTGAAACCGATGACACCCACGATAAGCAAA
>JBHIDN010000397.1:0-1923 GCA_046760125.1 Anaerolineae bacterium | reverse complement strand
ACCCGCAACTCCTCCCCTGTCATCTCCTCATCCTCTCCGGCTACGTCCAGGGTGGCGGCGTAAATCCTCCCCTCGGTAGGGGCTCGCTGTCGCCTGTGATCCCCCTGCATCAGCGCCCGTCTCCTCTCATCGAAGAGCCCCCCATGCGCGTCTATCTCCTCCAAGAAGTATTGAGTCCTGATGAGGGGGTGCTGCCGGCCCTTCCGCGATATCTCCTTCTTGACATACTCCCCATACTCCGGGTTTTCTTCGGCTGCCTTTTCCCAATTGACACAAAAGACCCGCTTCACCCCGTCTCTCGCCTCCTCCCTTTCCAGTTCTCGCATCACTTTGGCCAAAAGCGTCTTCTTCGTCCACACCGTCCCGTAGAAGACCCGGGTGGCGTTAGTGGAAGCGGCCATAGGGGCGAAATCCTTCTGCCACTTCTCCTCCGAGACATCCTGCGCCTCATCGCACTCCAAAAGGAGGCTAGCCGTAGCCCCCACCACCTGAGCCCGCCTATCGGCGGAGAGGAAAACACACCCTGCCTTACCTAAGAAGATCATGTACCCTTCCCTCCCCCGCCACTTCCCCCTGTTCCACTCGTTCTCCAAGGTGGCCTCCAAGCGCAACTTGGAGTTGATGAGTTGTGGCCGGTAGGTGGGCGCCACCTTCACTATGAACCCTCCAGCCCGCTGGAAGAGGTTGAGAAGATAGGCCTCTAGTTGCGCCGAGAGTTCGTTCTTCCCCGCCTGGCGGCTCATCACCACGGCGAAAGTGAGCCCCTTCCGGTTGAGGACCGAGTCCAAGATAGCCCTGGCCGGCTCCAACTGATAACTCCGCAGTTCCCTTCGCACCACCAACCGACTGAAGAGCCGGATATCGGAGAGGAGGCGCTTGGCTACTCTCACCTGCCAGGACACCGTCAGATGCCGCCCTCCACCCCCTCTACCTCCCAAGGCCCCACCCGGGCGTCCTCGGCCATGGCCTCCCGCTCCCGCACGAAGTCCAGCCCAGCCTTGAACTCCAAGAGCCTCTCCTTCCCCCACTTTCGCCAATGCTCCGGAGTCTCCTCGGAGACGCCCACCGTCCCTATCGCCGACCGCGCCTTCTCCAGGGCGGCGTATGCCGTAGCCCCCAAGATGATCAGTTCCTCATCGTCCGCGGGGACGGTGGTAGCCGTGGCTCCCTCCAGTCCGTCGATGGTCTGCTTCTTGAGGTAGTAAAGCCGGATCACATCGCCCGACTGAGGTTCATCTTCCGTCCGAAGGTATAGCGTATCCGCCCAGACGCGAAACCTCACCCAGTTGGGGGGATACTCCGGCTCCGCGGCGGTGTAGGGCCACCAGACCATGGCCACGCGGAGGAGCCCCGAGACCCCCGAGAGGTCGAACTCCCGCGTCTCGGAGGTAACGTCTATGGTGGTCACGGCTCGCAGAGGGCTCACCTTGGAGTATTCCACCAGCGCCCGGGTGATGGCCCGGTCTATCTCGTCCGTGGACCAGATGGCGTTCCCCGCATCGTCCAGGTCCGCTTCTACGTTGTCACGCATTGTTGTCAGGTCCATACTTCCACCTCTCGTCCTTGACTTTTCCCCTCATTCGCCTAGAATGCTAGGCGACACCCTTTCGCGTCCAAGAGGAGGCGGTGATGACTGAGGAAGGAAAGCGAGAAAGGGGGATGGCCATAACCTGCGCCATCATCGCCCTAGTCATCCTGGCCATCGTCGTCTTCTTGTTCGTCTGCTCCATCGTGGTCATCTTCGTCCTCGCCCTCCTGGGCCCCTCCATCGGCGACATCTTCAGCCGGATTACCAGGGGCCTGGAGCAACCGACCCAGATCCTCTTCCTTCGGTACTTCCTCGCCACCCCTTAGAGACCCCTCATCAGCCACCCTCCTAACTTGCATTCGAACCTATGTTCTGATACAATGGACTCTGAAACC
>JBHIDN010000396.1:0-1924 GCA_046760125.1 Anaerolineae bacterium | reverse complement strand
CATGTGATCCTGGCTCAAAAGGTGGACCTGGTCTTGATCGCTCCAGCCACGGCCAATATCATCGGCAGGATAGCCTCGGGGATCGCTGACGATATGGTCTCCTTGACGGTGATGGCCACCAAGGCACCGGTGGTGATCGCTCCGGCCATGAACGTCAATATGTATGAGAACCCCATCCTACAGGAGAATATCAAGAAACTGGAAGGGCTGGGCTACACCTTCGTAGAACCAGGGGTGGGCGTCCTAGCCACAGGGGGCGAGGGAAGAGGGCGACTGGCGGAGTTGGAGGAGATAGTGGAGAAGGTGTGTGAACTCTTGTCGGAAGGGCGTCGCAGATGAACTGCGACCTCCCGAGCGAAGGGAATCTTGTGCGGAGAGGGGGGATATGATCAATCGGGGTTGCACCGAGATCACCTTCCCGGTACGGTATGCGGAGACAGACGCTATGGGCATCGTCTATCATTCGAACTATATAATCTGGTTCGAGGTGGGGCGAGGAGATTACATGAGGCAGAGGGGGTGGGAATACGCCGACTTGGAGGCTCGGGGATACTATCTTCCCGTCTCCGAACTGGAGGCTCGCTTCCTGGCTCCGGCCCGGTACGGCGACCTGGTGACGGTCAAAACTTGGCTCGAGGAACTCCGGAGTCGGAAGATAACCTTCACCTATGAGGTGGTCAAAGATAGTACGGGGGAGGTTCTGGCCGTGGGCCATACTAAGCACATCTGTACCGATAAGATGGGCCATGTGAGATCGATCCCTAAGGAGGTTAGGGAGATGCTCCGCGCGGAGGTGAGTTGAATGGGCATCTCCTGGCGGATCGCAAAGATAGGTCGCATATCGATACAGATCGACGGTAGTTGGATGATCGTCTTCGCCTTGGTGACCTGGAGCCTGGCGGTCTCTTATTTTCCTCAGCAATATCGAGGGTGGTCACCCTTTCTCTACTGGAGCCTGGGAGTGGCCACCAGTCTCCTCTTCTTCGCTTCCGTCTTGGGACATGAGTTAGCTCATTCTCTGGTGGCCCTTTGGCAAGGGATAGAGGTGGAAAGCATAACCCTTTTCATCTTCGGGGGCGTGGCTCGCATAACAGAGGAGATGAAAAGTCCCTTGACGGAGATACTTTTGGCTATCGCTGGCCCCCTGGCCAGCCTCACCTTCTCGGCCCTCTTCGCCTTCGTTTGGGTGGTCGGCCGCCTTTTCATGGCCCCGCCCCTGGCCGCTTTGGCTCGTTACCTCTTCATCATCAACGGTATGGTGGCTCTCTTCAACCTCATCCCCGGCTTCCCCCTGGACGGAGGACGGATCTTGCGTGCTGGGGTATGGTGGCTCACCGGGGACTTAAGGGGGGCTACTCGTCTGGCTTCCAGCGCCGGTCAAGGGGTGGCGTTCTTGCTCATCTTCGTCGGGGTTTGGAGCCTTTTCCGGGGGGATTTGGGCAACGGGCTGTGGCTGGTCTTCATCGGTTGGTTCCTCCACGATGCGGCCAGGGCCAGTTACCGTCAACTGCTCGTGCGGGACATTTTGCAGGAGATGAAGGTAGGAGATCTCATGAGCAGGGATTTTCAGCCCGTGGAGAGCGGTATCCTCCTCAGTAGGCTGGTGGATGAGTATATCTTAAGGTCGAGGGATCACGCCTACCCCGTGGTCGATGAGGAGGAACTTTTGGGCATCATCTGCCTCCACGATGTTAAGGCCGTGCCTCGGGAGAGGTGGCCCACCACCACGGTGAAAGAGACGATGACCCCTCGAGCCCAACTGGTCATCGTTTCTCCCAGAGACGATTGCGCCCAGGCTATCAAGGCCCTGAGCGAGCATAATATCAGGCAGTTGCCGGTCTTAGAAGAAGGGAGGCTGGTGGGCTTGCTCCGGCGTAGTTACGTGCTTAACGCTGTCCGAACGAGGCAAGAGTTGACATAAAGC
>JBHIDN010000395.1:0-1924 GCA_046760125.1 Anaerolineae bacterium | reverse complement strand
CCCCTGATCGCTGAAGAGTTGCGGGAGGCGGAGAAGACCTATCCCGCCGCCTGGATAGAGGAGGCTTTCAAGATAGCGGTGGAGCGAAACGCCCGAAATTGGCGGTATATACAGGCTATTCTTGAGCGTTGGGCTCGGGAGGGGAAGGACGACGGAAAGGCTGGAAGAGATTCTAAAGAGGACCGGTATCGATACATCAAGGGAGAGTACGCCGACTACATCGAGCACTAAGCGGGAGCCATCATGCCCCATCTGTGGTGGGCTTGGGTATCTCTATCGAGATGTGGCCCCCGGCCATCCCGATTTCGGCCGCCCCATCTTATGCCGATGCAAGGAGAAAGAACTGGCGGAGAAGAGGCTCCGGGATCTGCGAAGGGCCGGCAACCTGGGGCTCCTCTCCCGCATGACCTTCGAAAGTTTTAAGCCCCAAGGGTACGGGTTACCTCCCCGCCAACGGGAGAACCTAAAAAGGGCTTATGAACTCGCCCAGGGGTTCGCTCAGGACCCCAAAGGGTGGCTGATCCTCAGCGGGGGTTATGGCTGCGGGAAGACGCACTTGGCGGCGGCCATCGCCAACTATCGACTGGAGCGGGGGGAGCCTGTCCTTTTCGTGGTGGTGCCTGATCTCTTGGATCACCTGCGAGCCACTTTTAGCCCCGACAGCGCCGTAGCCTACGATAAGCGGTTCGAGACAGTGCGCACCGCGCCTCTTCTGATCCTCGACGATCTGGGAACCCAAAGCAGCACCCCTTGGGCGAAGGAGAAACTCTACCAACTCATTAACTACCGGTACAACGCTCAACTCCCCACGGTGATCACTACCAACCATCCCCTGGATGAGATAGACCCTCGACTTCTGTCCCGGATGACTGACCCCGACCTATGCCGGATCTACATTATCGAGGCCCGGGACTTTCGAGCCTCTGGCGGCGAGGGGGACGAGGGGCAGAGCATCATGAGCCTCTACGCCAATCAGACCTTCGAGACCTTCGACCCTCATCGCCCCGAGTTACCCCCTAACGAGCAGAAGAACCTGCGAAGGGCCTACACTATCGCCAAGGAGTACGCCGAGAACCCGCAAGGGTGGTTAGTCTTCATGGGGATGTACGGTTGTGGCAAGACGCACTTGGCGGCGGCCATCGCCAACCACCTCCACCGGCAAGGGCACCCTGTCCGCTTTGAGGTCGTCCCCGATCTACTGGATCATCTGCGGGCCACCTACAGCCCCTCTAGCCCCACCTCCTATGATAAGAGGTTCGAGGCGGTGCGCCATGCGCGGTTTCTTGTCCTTGACGACCTGGGGAGCCAGAGCGCTACCCCTTGGGCCCGGGAGAAACTCTACCAGATCTTCAATTACCGCTATCAGGCCAAACTTCCTACGGTCATCACCATGCGGGAATCCCTGGAGGAGGCCGACCCTTGGCTCGCCTCTCGGATGCTCGATCACTCCTTCTGCACCGTTTACACCATTCTGGCTCCGCCATACCGAGGCGGGGTGGTGGGGAAGGGTAAGAAGAGGGCCAGAAAGCGGTAGTATATCAGATTGTAGGGTGGTCTTTGGGGGACGAGGACTCTCGTCCCCTTTTGGAAGGAGGGCGAAGATCTCTCTTAGGGACGTTTTCGTAGGTCTCAGTTGTCGGCTCCTGGGTCTTCCCTTTCGCTTGCGGAGGCCCCCTGCCTTTCCCGCCTCGCCCCGGGCCATCTTGATTTTGAAGCCTTGCTGCGTGGGAGACGTTCTCCTCTCCACCCCTCTTGTGGCCGCCATGCGGAGGGCCTACCCCCAGGCCCGCCTCGACTACGCGGTGGGCCCCTGGTCTCGACCTCTCTTGGAGACCAATCCCCATCTGGATAGTCTCCTCGATTGTGGACCCGTGGGGAGCGGACGCTACGGTTGGAGGGACTACTGGGCCCTGGTCCAGCGGTT
>JBHIDN010000394.1:0-1925 GCA_046760125.1 Anaerolineae bacterium | reverse complement strand
GTTCTTGGCTACTCTTCCTCCAGGTTGAAGGTCAGACTGGTGATATACCAGCGCCCCTCGATCTTGGCGAAGGTCCACTTGTCGCCTTTGGGAGCCATGTCCACGCCGATGGTGGTGGTAGTCGTGGCCTCGGCGGTGTCCCCACTGATAGTCAGTTCCACGTCCGGGTGGGTCGCCTGGGTAGGGAAAGATTGGAAGATGACCAGATACCTCTCCTTGATAGCCTCCGCTCCCTCCCAGACCAGATCATCGCTGGGGTCATCGGGGGTATGGTTGGCATCGGTCACCACCCCGTCGGGAGCCCAGAGGTCCATCAGCCGGTCGATGTCCTGCTGTACCACCCCCTCCGCCTCGGCGGCCAGGAGTTGCAGGATCGCCTCCTCGTCGCTGGCAGGAGTGGGGGTATCGGTTCCCCGGGGCGAGGGACCGCTGGGAGTGGCGGGAGCGGCTGTGGGCCCACAAGCGGCCACCAAAAGCAGAATCAGAGATAAGAAAACTGCGCGCTTCATTTCTGCCTCCTTTGGCCTCAAATCATAGCATAGTTCGCGCCCCTGTCAAGGCTTGACCCCGACAAGGAGAGATGATAGTCTGGTTGACGGTGCTGGATTCTAATTCAGCGGGCAAGAAAGGTCGCAACCCATCGTGTCGAAAGCGGAGTATGACCATCTCTACCTCTCTCCTCACCTAGACGACGTCGTCCTCTCCTGCGGCGGCCTGATAAGGAAGCAGACCCTGGCTGGTGAGAGGGTGCTGGTGGTCACCCTCTTCGCCGGCATCCCCTCTTATGAGCACCTTTCTCCCTTCGCCCGTTTCCTCCACCTCTTATGGGGCCGCCACCCTGACCCCGTGGGCCACCGTCGCCAGGAAGATCGAACAGCCCTTAGCCGCCTCGGCGCAGATCCCCTTCACCTGGATTTCCTGGGAGCGATCTATCGAGGCCCTCCCAGGTTTCTTTATCGAAGCAACAGGGCTCTATTCGGAGCGATACATCCCAAAGACGAGAGATTGCATGTTGAACTCGCCTCCGCCATCGAAGAGGTAGCCGAACGAGAAGGGAAACCTCTCCTTTACGCCCCCTTGGCCGTGGGCCATCATGTGGACCATCAGATAGCCAGGAGGGCGGGGGATTCCTTGAGGCGGCGAGGGTACCCAGTGACCTACTATGAGGATTTCCCCTATGTTGAGGAAGAAGAGGCCTTGCTTCTGGCTCTAGGCGCTAGAGAAGAGTGGTCGCCCACGCTGGAGGGGATAGCCGATACTATCGAGGAGAAGATAAAGGCCATAGCCCTCTACGCTTCGCAGATATTCGTGCTCTTCAGGAGAAAAGAGGCCATGGAGCGGCGGGTGCGAGCCTACGCCGCCAGCCTAGCCCCGGAAAGAGGGGCCTGCGAGAGGTATTGGAAGCCAGCCCAGGCTATGATATAATGAGTCAAAGAGTTATGGAAGAGATACGCACCTTCGTAGCCATCGAGTTAAATGAAGAGATCAAAAGCGAACTGACACGAGTGCAGGAGATGCTCAAGGAGAAGATCGCCACTCCCCATCTGCGGTGGGTGAATCCGGCGAATGTTCACCTCACCCTCAAGTTTCTAGGCAACGTTCCCCTCGATAGAATCCAAGAGATCACCGCCGCGCTGAGAGAGGCTTGTATCGGGCTTAGCCCTTTCATCATGGGCGTCTCCGGCATCGGCTGCTTCCCCAGCACGAATAACCCCCGAGTCATCTGGGTGGGGGTGCAGGAAGAGACGGGCAGGCTGAAACGGCTGCAGGAGCGGGTAGAGGAAAGGTTAGCAGGGTTGGGTTTCAAGCCCGAACCACGACCTTTTCATCCCCACCTCACCCTGGGTCGGGTCAGGAAGCAGGCTCATGTGGGGGCGCGTCGCATCATAGGAGGCATCGTTTCCGCCGCCTCTGTGGGTGACCTG
>JBHIDN010000393.1:0-1927 GCA_046760125.1 Anaerolineae bacterium | reverse complement strand
TCTTCCGTACATAGGAGGTCAGGGGCCCTTCGCTGCGCTCAGGATGTACCATTCGAGTCCCCTCGGCTCCACTAAAATCCGCCTAGAGGGCTAATGGTCAACCTCCTTACCCTCACCTCCATAGTGAACTTCCTAGCCCTAACCATCTCGTTATGGCTGGGCTTCTACCTGGTGACTCGCAGCCCCCGGCGCCGGGTCTCCTGGCTGGCCGCTCTAACCCTCTGGTCCATAACTTGTCTCTTCTTCAACAACCTCCTCCACCTCAACATCGCCCCAGATGAGACCTTCCCTCTCTGGCTTACCTCCTTTCGAGGGACGGTGATCCCCGCTCCCGCCTTCTGGTTCCACCTTACCATACTCTTCCTTCCTCCCAAGGTGTGGAAGTGGCAACGCCACCTAGTGGCAGCGGCTTATCTGGCCGCGGCTTTTCTTTTGATCATAGGAGGTGCCACCAACCAACTCTTGCCTGGGGTGACCGAGGCCGGCCGAGAACTGGCCTCCAGCCGCCAGGCGGGAGCCCTCTACCCCTATTTTGTAGGCTTCACCCTCATCACCCTAGCCCTTGCCCTAGGCAACCTGACTTATGGCTGGCTTCATGCGCGTGGCGAGCCAGGCGCCAGCCGCCAATCGGCCATACTCTGGGCCGCTACCCTGCTAGGATCGGCAGGAGCCGCCTACCTGACCATCTCCATCTGGCAAAGCCTCCCCATCCCCACCCTGCCTGGGGAGTTCAGCCTAGGGGCTGGCGTTTGTCTCCTGGGCTACGCTGTAGCCAAATACGACGCCCTAATAGAAGGGCGAGTCATGCGGACGGATTTCCTCTACTCCCTCCTCAGCACTGCTGTAGTCACCACCTTCTTTCTCATCTTCACCTCTGCCCTCTACCTCCACTACCACCTCCCCTTTGCCGTCATCATCTTGGTGACCGTCTTAGCCATCATCTCCCATTCCCTCTATGACGGGGTAAGGAGTTTTCTAGACAGGCTCTTCTATGGGCGCCGTTACCAGGTGCTCCGGACCAACCTCCGTGTCTTGGCCCAGGAAGCGGGCACCTATCGAGAACTTCCGGACCAACTCCAAGCCATCCTGGCCGCTCTCTGCCGTTCCTTAGGAGCACCCAAGGGGCTGATAGCGATAAAGGAGGGCGAGACCCTCCGCGTGGAGGCGGCTCTACCCCTCAAACTGAGAGGGCGAACCCTCAAACCCTTGCCCGCCGAGGAGGTCACCCCCCTAACTTCCCAGATGGCAGACGAACTTCTGGGCATGGGTTTGCTGGTTCCCCTCCACCGAGGAGGCGAGGAGATCGGCGCTTTGCTTCTCGGCGAGAGAGCAACAGGAGCCTATTCGCCAGAAGAACTAGATATGCTCGACGATCTATCCGTTCAGATGGGCGCCATTATCCAAGAGCGCCGCCTCCAGGAAGAGAGCATCCAACAGATCGAGGCCCTGGTCAACGACTTCCGGGATCGAGAACGAGAGCTCCAGCGACGACTGCAGGCCTTTCTGGCTCAACGCAGACCCCCAGAGATCTTGGAGGGGATAACGGAAAAAGAGTTCGTGGCCTTAGTAGAGGATGGGTTGCGCCGGCTCTTTGACTACTCCTATCTGGGAGAGCATAAATTGGCTCACTTGAGCATGGTGGAAAGACAACTCCAGTCTAGAGAAGCCCCTCTCACTCACCTCGACCGGGGAAAAGCATTGAAAGAAGTCCTCTTGCAAGCCCTCGATAAACTTCGTCCCCCTGCCTCTCAACCCGATCCCCCTACGCTTGAATGGTACCCCTTCCTTGTGCTCCACGATGCTTACGTCTTGGGCGAGCCTAATCGGGACATAATGAGCAAACTCTACATCAGCGAGGGCACCTTCAACCGCACCCGCCGCCGAGCCGTCCGAGCCCTAGCCAAGGCCCTCCTGGAGATGGAACAAG
>JBHIDN010000392.1:0-1934 GCA_046760125.1 Anaerolineae bacterium | reverse complement strand
AAAAAGAAAGGGCCTGCGTGCCAGATCTCCTCGGCACAACGGGCACTCATCACCCTATATTCAGGCATACCATCCTCAGTACGCCACATGGAACTAGTCTCAAAGAACTAGTTCTTAATGTGAATTATATCACAACTTCAGGGGAGACGTCAAGGGATGGAGGGTCAAGTGCCAAGAGGGGAAAATCAGCCCCCTGGGAGCGAAAACAGACACCTTTTTCGTTGGCACCCTCCATGAGTGCCCGTTCATTTGTCTCCCCGCTTTAGACCGATGTCCAGCCTGCCGAAATCTAGCCCTCTTCCGAGCCCCGGGCTCCCTCTAAGGTCTCGATCTCCCGCTGGAGGAGCCTCTCCCTACGCCATAGGCTAAGGAGATAACCCGAAATCAGTATGCCGATGACTAGATAAGCGGCAACCAGATTGGCCATCTTCCACCTCACCGACGTCCTTACGGGATCCTAAAGGTGTCCTTGAGCCAACTCAACCTCTCCTTAAGCCCTTCCACACGAACCCGTTGCAGCAAGAGGTAGAAATAGAGGAGGGTGAAGGAAAGGAGAGCGATCATGAGGGTACGAAGCATCTCTGGGGCCAAGCCACCACCTCTGATCACGATCAGTTCCGGATGCTGGGTGCGCCACCACTCCACCGAGAGGAAGATAATAGGCACATCGAGAAAACCCACAATCCCCAACACGGCGGCGAAGGTAGCCCCCTGAGAGCCCTCCTGAGCGTAAGAACGGAGCATGAGATAGGCCACATAGATGAGCCAGAGGATGAGAGTGGTGGTGAGACGAGCATCCCAGGTCCACCAGATCCCCCAAGCGGCCTTGGCCCAGATGGGCCCGGTGAGGAGCACGAGGGTGGCGAAAAGCACCCCGATCTCCGCGGAGGAGAGAGCGAGGATGTCCCAGACCCTGGTTCTTTTCCAAAGATAGAGAACGCTGGCCAAGAACACTACAAAGAAAGCAAGGAAGGCCACCCAGGCGGAGGGGATGTGGAAATACATTATGCGGTGGTAGGGACCCACGATAGCCCCGGTCTCGGCGTCTCGCGCCGGTGGCGCCCAGAAGAGGGCTAAGAAGAGCGCGATGAGCAAGACTATCCCTGCGCCTAAGCCTAAAACCTTAGTGGCTGTAATGTACCACCTCTTCTCCCACAATTCTCGCTTCTCATTCATGGCGGTTTCCTTTCTGGCGACAAGATGATGCTGCTATTCACTCCTCCATATCTCCAATAGTCTGGCCTTCTTCTCCGCCCGCTGGGCGCGATACTCCTCCTCTGGGATGGCTCCGTTGGCATAAGCATCATCCAGTTCTGCTATGGTCTTCAATAAGCTGGCCCGTTCATCTTCTAGCGCCAGGTCGGGTCCTGTTGGCAGACGCGTGGCTCTACCCCGGGTCAGGCCAAACCCCGAGATGAGGGCCAGGCCCAAGGCGGCAGGAGCCAGGATGAGCCAAGGGGAGACCCCTTCTAACCCTAGGCTGGGCGATGACGATGGAGCAGGGCGAGCGATCTCCTGGGGGATGTTCGTAATCTCCACTCTTACTTCTCCCCCCACAAGAGCCTCCCCCGCAAGGAGGATATGTCCCTGGCTGGACTCCTCCCGGGTCAGTTGACCGCTTTGCACCTCCGCACCCACATCTTCGATCAAGAGGATGAAACTCTCCGTGGAGTAGGCCAACCCTCGCACGAAAGAATAGTCGGGACCCTCCAGAGGCAAAGAATAGGTGAGCGAAACCTCGCTCTCTCCTGGAGCCACAGGGAGGGTGGAAGCCACACCCTCCTCCCAGGGGAGGGCGCTGGTTTGTACCCGTTGGCTGGCGAACTGGATGTTGTCGGCCCCAGGCGGGAGGGGAAATCGGAGGGTCGTGCCCTCCTCCCGGCCTATATAGACTCTGTCTCCGGTGTTAGTAAAGAGATAGTACTCCTCCACTG
>JBHIDN010000391.1:0-1935 GCA_046760125.1 Anaerolineae bacterium | reverse complement strand
CAAGTACCGGGGCAGGCATCGTCTTACTGACCTTGACAGAGCCCAGAAAGTGTAGTAGAATTTAATTAGACCTTTCAGCGGTGTGAGGTCATTATACCTCACGCCTTTTTTGGAGACAACGTTTTTAGAGGTGATGGGGCAGATGAAGACGGTCTATTTCAGGAGCGAATTGCTTTTCCCCCACGAGTGCGTCTCTGACCTGATGGATATAAGGGACGGGAAGTGGCAGAAGTTGGTAGCCCGAGTGGCCTCCTTGCCGGATACCCATGAGGATAGTCTAGCCTTCTCCTTGATGATGATTAGGCTTTGTGGCTGCCTCAGGTGCAACCCGGGCAGTTATAAGGCCTCCTTGGGCTGCTCTGATTGCGCTCGGCGAGTGATCGGTATGCTCAAGCAATCGGACGTGAAACTTATAGAGCGTTTCCGTCGAGCGAAGGAGGATATCCGGCGCTACCTAGCGGGTGAGCCGGTGGAGATGCTAGAGTAGCGGGTTCTTCAAAGGGTGTGAGCCGCCTATCATATGATAGGCGGCTCTTTTTAGGCTTCCCGCTCGCTTATCTCGGTGGTATAATAGATTGGAGGAGGGAAGATGAGAAAGGTAGCGATCGACGGCGATCACCTCACCATCGAAGATGTGGTGGCGGTGGCTGAGGGCAGAGCGGCGGTGGAACTGGCCTCCCAGGATAAAGTGCGCCGTTCCCGTCAGGTGGTGGAGAGGCTGTTGGAGAGTGGGAAAGTGGTATACGGCGTCACCACCGGGTTCGGCCGCTTCGCGGATAGGATCATCGAGCGGGAACAGGCGGCCACTTTGCAGCGGAACATCGTTCTCAGCCATGCCGTGGGCGTAGGGCCCGTCTTGGATGAGGGAACGGTGCGAGCTCTGATGCTCATTCGGGCTAATACGTTAGCCAAAGGGTATTCAGGGGTTCGCCTCGAGACGCTGGAAACCTTACTGGAGATGATAAATCGTGGCCTTATCCCTGTAGTTCCCTCCCAAGGCTCCCTGGGCGCCTCAGGAGATTTGGCCCCTCTGGCTCATATGAGCCTAGTGCTCATAGGCGAGGGGGAGGCTTATTATCGAGGGGAAAGGATGGCCGGGGGCGAGGCGATGAGAAGGGCTGGGTTAGCCCCTCTTGAATTAGCGCCTAAGGAGGGGGTGGCTTTGACCAACGGCACAGCGGTGATGACCGCCATAGGAGCCTTGACCATCCATCGAGCCCAGAACCTTACACTTATGGCCGATATCGCAGGTGCTTTGAGCCTGGAGGCTTTGGAGGGGAGCCCCCAGCCTTTTGAAGACCGGATCCATCAACTGCGTCCCCATCCCCATCAGATAGAATGCGCAGACTATATGCGTCGCCTTCTTGAAGGTAGCGAACTAGTGCGGGGGTATGATCCCTATAGAGTACAGGATGCTTATAGTTTGCGTTGTATCCCTCAAGTCCATGGAGCGGTACGGGATGCGGTGGCCTACGCCCGTCGGGTGGTGGAGATCGAACTCAACTCCGCCAATGATAACCCCCTTCTATTCTGGGAGAAGGGTGAGCCTTTAGCCCTCTCCGGGGGCAACTTCCACGGGGAGCCCGTAGCCTTGGCCATGGACTACCTGACTACGGCCATAGCCGATTTGGGCAATATCTCTGAGCGGCGGCTGGCGCGGCTTCTGGACCCCGCTCTAAATGGGGATCTTTTGCCCGCTTTTCTGATCGAGGAGGGAGGGGTTAATTCCGGCCTTATGCTTCTCCAATATACCGCTGCCGCCTTGGCCTCGGAGAACAAGGTGTTGGCTCACCCCGCCAGCGTGGATAACATCCCCACCTCGGCCAATACCGAGGATCACGTGAGCATGGGAACCATCGCCGCCCGCCAGGCTCGAGAAGTCACAGGCAATGTGGAGACTATTTTGGCCCTCGAGTTGATGGCTGCGGCCCAGGC
>JBHIDN010000390.1:0-1940 GCA_046760125.1 Anaerolineae bacterium | reverse complement strand
GGGGCAGACGCTTGAAAAGCTCAAACAAATTGAAAAAATTAATCGAATATTGTAAACTCAAAGTAATGGGCGGTTAGCTCAGTTGGCAAGAGCGCTACGTTGACATCGTAGAGGTCACAAGTTCAAGTCTTGTACCGCCCACTGAAAAGGCTGTGACGGGGACGAGTACCCCAGGTACCGCTTCTCAGGGAGGAGGAGGCCGCGACTGGAAGCCCCTCCAGCATAGGGTCTGGGGGAAAACCACCCCTGAGCCTACCCCGGAAAGGTTATCGAGTATGGGGCTACGGGAGCGCCCGTTATTGCGTTAAGAGGGCACGATTTTTGTGCTGAAATTGGGTGGAACCGCGGCAGAGCCCGCCCCATGGCGGGCTCTCTTCTTTAGGGGGGAAAGATGAGGCGTCTTACAAAGGTAGATTTGTTGATATTCGCGGTGGTACTGATCTGGGGCTCGGTCTTCAGCGTCATCAAATATACCTTGCAGGAGATCGGCCCTCTCGCCTTCGTCTCCGCCCGCTTCTTAGGCGCTTCTATCCTCCTATTGGCTTGGGTTTACTTGATGGAGGGGAAGCCTATCATCAGAAGGGAAGATTGGCTACGGGTGGCTCTCGTGGGCCTATCGGGGATCGGCATCTATCAGATCTGCTTCACCCTAGGCCTCAACTACACTACGGCCTCCAACTCTTCCCTCATCATCGCTACTTCGCCCATCTTCGCCGCCCTTTTCGCCTGGCTTTTGGGAGAGGAGTCGATCACCCTCCGTCAGATAGTGGGTATCCTCCTCTCCTTCGTAGGGGTAACCCTCATCGTCAGGGCTGGGTCAGAGGGGCTGGCCCTCACCTGGGAGAACTTGCGCGGGGATGCCTTAACGCTGATAGCGGCCGTCTTGAATGCCTTCAGCGCGGTGATAGCCAAGCGCCCTTTGGAGCGGTACTCTTCCTTGCGCGTGATGGCGATGGGTATGATAGTGGGGACCCTTTTCCTGCTCCTCTTCGGCTGGCGGCCGCTCCTCGCTTATCCTTGGGCCAAGGTTTCTTTTGAGGGGTGGCTGAGATTGGGATACGCGATTCTCTTCGCCAGCGTCATCTCTTACGTCGTCTGGTTCCACGCCATCGGGGAGTTGGGGGCCACGCGAACCCTGGTGTACAGTTATCTCATAACCATCGTGGCCGTTTTCACGGCCGTTTTGACCCTGGGTGAGCGGTTCACGGCTCTCCACGCCCTGGGAGCGCTTATAGTCTTCGTGGGCATCGCCTTGGCTCGTTTGGTCCCGAGGGAGAGGAGAGCGGAAGCAGCGTTGATAAAAGGGGGTAGTG
Source organism: Anaerolineae bacterium (assembly GCA_046760125.1). GTDB lineage: Bacteria > Chloroflexota > Anaerolineae > UBA7937 > UBA7937 > UBA7937. The sequence goes on along the minus strand of JBHIDN010000390.1, from coordinate 627 downwards.
ATGATGACCGAGGATGAGACCCTCAGGCGGTCAATCGATCCAGAAGGGAAGGAGAAAACGATGTCCGTAAAGGATCCCGAGGGAAAGGAGAACGATCTGGAAGCCCTGCGCCACTCGGCATCCCATATCATGGCCGACGCGGTGCTTAAACTCTTCCCTGGAGCCAAACTGGGCATCGGCCCGGCCATTGAGGAGGGGTTCTACTATGACTTCGACCTCCCTCGCCCCCTCACCCCTGAAGACCTGGGGACCATCGAGGCCCGGATGAGGGAGATAATCAAAGCCCACTACCCCTTCGAGCGCAAGGAGATCTCTCGCCAGGAAGCACAAGCCCTCTTCTCCGACCAGCCCTTCAAACTTGAACTGCTCGCTCGCCTGCCGGAGGAGGAGACCATCTCCATCTATACTCACGGCGATTTCACCGACCTCTGTCGGGGGCCCCATGTGGAGCATACGGGCCAGGTGAAGGAAGAAGGGCTGAAACTTCTGAGCGTGGCCGGGGCCTACTGGCTGGGCAGTGAGACCCGCCCCATGTTGCAGCGGATCTACGGCACTGCCTGGCCCACGGCCCAGGAGTTGGAAGCCTACCTGAAGAGGCGGGAGGAGGCGGAGAGAAGGGACCACCGC
>JBHIDN010000389.1:0-1960 GCA_046760125.1 Anaerolineae bacterium | reverse complement strand
GGTCCGCGACTGCCGGTTCTTCAACGCCTTGATAGGCCGTCACCCGCTCCTATATCCAGCCATTGGGGTGCTGATCGGCCTAGCCATGCTTCTCCTGGCTCTTCTGCTCTTCTCCGCCGTTCACCCCAGATTCAAATACGTGGCCTTTTTTCTGATAAGCCTAAGCGCAGTCTTTCTCGTCTTCAGCATCTTGCTTTTGTTGATCGGTTTGATCGGATGGACCTGGAATCAAGTTAGTCAACATCTTCTTAAGCGATAAGTCCACAAGGAAAGGAGCATCGATGCCCAAAGACAGAGTGGTCATCATGGGCGCCGCAGGGCGCGACTTCCACAACTTCAACCTTTACTTCCGCAATAACCCAAACTACGAGGTCGTGGCCTTCACCGCCACCCAGATCCCCAACATCGAACGCCGAACCTACCCTCCAGAACTGTCAGGGCCCTTCTATCCCCAGGGCATCCCTATCTATCCCGAAGAGGAACTGACCACCCTCATAGGAAAGCACGGTGTAGATCAAGTCATCTTCGCCTATTCTGACATCTCCCACGAGTATGTGATGCACAAGGCCTCGGAGGTACTAGCCGCTGGAGCCGACTTTCGGCTCCTGGGCCCCAAAGCCACCATGCTCAAAGCGGGTGTCCCTGTCATCTCTGTCTGCGCTGTCCGCACCGGTGCCGGCAAGAGTCAGACCTCCCGACGGGTCTCCGATATCCTCAAAAAATGGGGGAAGAAGATGGTGGTAGTCCGCCACCCCATGCCCTACGGCGACCTAGCCAAACAAGCCTGTCAGCGCTTCGCCACCTATGAAGATCTCGATAGATACGAATGCACTATTGAGGAGCGAGAGGAGTATGAGCCCCATATCAACCGGGGCACCGTGGTCTATGCAGGGGTGGATTACGAAGAGATATTGCGCCACGCCGAGGCCGAAGCGGATATCATCCTCTGGGATGGGGGGAACAACGACCTCCCCTTCTACCAGCCAGACCTGCACATCGTGGTGGCGGACCCCCATCGGCCAGGCCACGAACTCCGCTACCACCCCGGCGAGACTAACCTCCGCCTGGCCGACGTGGTGATAATCAACAAGATAGATACCGCTAACAAAGAAGATGTAGCCCTGGTCGAGGAGAATATCAAGAAACTAAACCCTAAGGCCCTGGTAGTCAAAGCCAACTCCCCCATCTTCGTGGAGGATCCGGGGGCCATCAAGGGGAAACGGGTCCTAGTGATAGAAGATGGCCCCACTCTCACTCATGGGGAGATGGCCTATGGCGCGGGGGTGGTGGCCGCCCGCCGCTTCGGCGCTAGAGAGATCGTCGACCCCCGCCCCTACGCCGTGGGCTCCATAAGGGATACCTACGCCAACTATCCCACCACCGGCCCTGTCCTCCCCGCCATGGGCTATGGCGAAGAACAGATAAAGGAACTGGAGGCCACCATAAACAGCACCCCTTGCGATCTGGTGCTGGTGGCCACCCCCATCGACCTCCGCCGTCTCATAGATATCGAAAAGCCCAGCGACCGGGTCCGCTATGAACTGGAGGAGATCAGCCACCCCAACCTGGAAGAGATCATAAGAGAGCGGTTCGGGTAAGCGGTCTTAGAAGGGAAACATTTGAGGGAGATACCGGCTATGGCTCTTGGTCTGGATTTGCAGACCATCATCGTCTGGCTTTCGAGTACCGGCGTGCGCATCCTCATTATCATCCTAGCCAGCCTCTTGGGCTACTATCTGCTCCGCGTGATAAGCCGACAACTCGAAAGGCTAGTTGAGGTGGAGGAATATGCCACGGTCAACGAGCGGGAGCAGCGGATCAAGACCCTCACTACCATCTTGAGGGGCGCTGGCTTAGTCCTTATCGCTGCCATGGCGGCGGTTATGATCCTGAGCGAACTGGGGTTAAATGTAGGCCCCATCATCGCTGGAGCCGGCATCGCTGGCCTGGCCATCGGCTT
>JBHIDN010000388.1:0-1960 GCA_046760125.1 Anaerolineae bacterium | reverse complement strand
AGGTTCAACTTCTCCTCATCGCGGGCCACCCATTGGGGAACCTCCAAGCGGACGATCTCCTGCCCCACGTTCAAGTAGAAGAAATATATCCCATGCTCGCCGTATCCCACCCGAAGGATCTTCGATGAACTCTTATAGATATCCGAGCGCTCCCCCGGCTTCAAGGAGGCGAAAACCTGGCGGTCCAAGACCCCCGCCAAGTCGCTACAGATAGGCCGATGGCGCTGGGTCACATAAGAGCATTTGTCGCAGTTGACCGGCTCGTTATCGCAGATCTCAACCCGCAATGAATTAACCACATCCTTGCTCCGAGGCTGACTGAGGTAACTGGCCACCGGTATACCCTGGATCCACAACTTTTGAAGGGCTCCCAGAAAAGGATCTAGAAAATAGTCTCGCACCGAGATATCATCCGGGTCATCGGTGGTAGGCAGCCCCCAAAGGATGAGGCTACCGTCTTGAAGGCCCACCACCGGTTTTATACCTGGAGTGGCGACCTCTACCAAGGCCTCTAACTCTAGGACCGTCCGTCTGGCCCCCAGAAACTCTCCCTCCAGATGGAGGTCTTTGAAGGGGTGGGGGATGCGGAGTTCCTCCTCCCGGAAATAGAAATGGCTCTTCGATCCCAACCGTGCCATAGGGTCGTCGCCATAGGTGAGCAGTGCCGAACCTACATTGATGACCACGAAGCGAGCCGGAATGTGTCGGTCTGGTCTGATATAGGAGCCATCGGTGGCCGCCACGCTGAAGTTCAAAGGAGGCTCTGGCGCGGGATAGGCTTCAGAAAGGGTATTTTCAGGCCAAGCCAGGAGCCAAGAGGTCTTGGCTTTTTCCATCTTGGCCCTCAACTTGTCAGGGTCGGTCTCCCTCAATAAGAGGCGAGCCCACTCTATCTCTTGGCCCTTCATCCCTCTTAAAGCGCGAGCCATCTCCTCCAACTGTTCACTTATGAAGCCTAACTCGAGAGGCAAGGGCTTCTCCTACCTAAGGACTCTCTCATCCCCCACCCTTCTGGTGATCCCTTGGGCATCCAAGTGTTCTAGGAAGGCTTGGGCGTACTTGCGACTGGTGGAGAAGAGATCCCGCACCTGAGCCAAAGTGATGGTGCCCTCTTTCTTCAGATGTTCCACCACTCGCTTCATCATCACCTCATAGGTGCTCGCCAGAAAGAGGGTATTTTCGCTCACCTGAACTAGTCTCCCCTGCTCCAAGAGGGCATTCAACACCTCCTCTCCTAGCGCAGCCTTGCAATCAGCCACCGAGGGAGTGGTGTAGGGCTCCTGGGAGAATTTAGAAAGAAGCCTTTCTACCCGCTCCTCCTCCTCTGGAGTGAAGCGCACCTCGTGGCCCGGCAACTTCAGAGCGGCCCCCTCCTCGGCTATGGCTCCCTCTTTGACCGCCTGCCCGATGAGGTCGTTGAAGAGGCGGGGGGTGAAGCGCAGTTTGCTCTTCACCTCCTCCCGAGGCATCCCCAAGCGAAGAGGATAGCGACTATGATACTCCTCGATAAGATGAACCAGGCGGGCCAGGAAGCCCTCCCACCAGGTCGAAGAGACAAGAAGACCCTCACTGGCTCCTAAGACCAGAATCCGAGAACCTTCGAGAAGTCGCTCTAACGCCTCCTCCACCGCTTCTTGCTCCAGATGGCCATCTTTGACCAGCCTCCCCATCTCCTGGGGGCCCTCCTCCAAGGCCGTTAGAAGCACCTCCTGGGGCTCGCCCAAAGCCAAGGTCTCTAACCTCTCTATCACCTGGGGGCGGAACCTCTTATGGCGGCGTCGGGGGTGGGGATCCACCACCGTCCCGCCCCCCATAGTGAGGCCGGGAGAGGGTTGGCGAATTATGAAGCGATCGTGAGCCAAAAGCGCCGTGGGCCGGGCCAACACCAACTGGACCCACCCCTCTTCTCCCGGTTCGATCGCCTTGGCCCCCAGAACGCGTGCCTTGGCTGGTATCTGGG
>JBHIDN010000387.1:0-1984 GCA_046760125.1 Anaerolineae bacterium | reverse complement strand
CGACGAGAAGAGGGACGAAAGGTTCCGTCCCTCACCCCCGACAGCCTACCACAATCAACCACCCATCTCCTTAAAGCCCCCGCCGAGCCATGTAATTGGCTAGATCAACCGCTCGTTGTCCAGACCTTTGACCACCTCGGCCAATTTCTCCCATACCCTACGCTGGCCCGTCTCTTCTCCATCACCTTCTCTCTTAGAACCTGACCCCCCACCCTCTCTCCGCTCTTCATAGTATAAGTCCAATAGTACCCGGGCCAATTTTCTTGAGTCATGGCGCCAGGGGTTCTCTCGATCCACCACATCTGCAGCAACCACCTGGAGTTCCTGGTCGGGATGCATCTGGGGAGAGACGATTTCGATGGTCAGATGGGAGGGGAGCGGGATCCCCAAGTTGTCGTTTAGGAGCACATGCTCGAAGACTCTTCCCACATGCTGCTCCAGTGCCTTTACGTGGTCGCCAGCGGTAAAATGGTCCGTCTCCCCTTTCTGGGTGGCCACGTTACAGACATACACCTTCAGGGCCCGAGAGGCGCGCAAAGCCTCGACGATGCCTGGGATAAGCAGATTGGGAAGGACGCTGGTATAAAGGCTTCCCGGCCCAGCCACTATAAGATCCGCATCGAGGATCGCCTTCACCGCTCCCGGGTAAGCGGGAGCCTCGCCGGGAACCAGATATACCCGCTCGATAGGCTTCCCAGCCTTGGGTATCTGGGACTCACCCTCCACCCGCATCATCCCCTCGGCTTCCTCCTCACTCAGGTCAGCACAGAGGGTCACGTTCTCCAAGGTGGAGGGGAAGATCTGCCCCCGGATGGCCAACACTCGCCCCGATTCCAGGATAGCCCGCTCGAAGTTCCCCGTCACCCTGGCCATAGCGGTGATGAAGAGGTTGCCGAAACTGTGGCCGTTGAGCCCGGACCCCTCGCCGAAGCGGTATTGGAAGAGTTGGGTGGTGAGAGACTCCGCATCGGCCAGGGCGGCGATACAGTTCCTGAAGTCGCCAGGAGGCAGGACCCCCAGTTCTCGCCGCAGGCGACCGGAACTCCCCCCATCATCGGCTACGGTGACGATAGCGGTGATATTCTCCGTATAGTCTTTTAGCCCCCTGAGCAGCGTGGAGAGCCCCGTGCCCCCGCCGATAGCCACCACCTTGGGACCTCGGCTTCGGTGCCGGTGCCGGTAGATGATATCCACCAGGTGGCTCTCCCCCGGAGAAAGGAAGGCGGAGAGGAGAGATCTGTTCAGTTGGATGACCGCCACCACTACGGCAGCGATACCTACCCCTCCGAAGAGAAAACCCCGCAGGGCGCGGGGGATGAACTGTAAAGTGAGGTAATAGAAGATGGGGGGAAAGACCCAAGTGCGGTAGATCTCCACCAATATATACCCCGCCCCCAAACTGAGGACCGTGATACCACCAAAGAGGAGGAGGAGCCACCGCTTCACATGCATACCTGGCAACAGCCACTTCAGAACTGAGCCGTACTTAGGTCGAAACCGCACCATCCACTCCTTCATAGGTCTAAGATCATTATAGTTCACTCCAACCGCCCAGTCAACGGTACAAAAGTGGGGGCTAGACCAAAACCACCTCCGCTCCCGTCTCCTCCTCTATCTCCCGGGCGAAGGCCCGGATCGCCTCTTCTTGGAAGACCCCTCCCTCGACGGGAAGCCCCAAGACCACGGTATTCACTCCTAACTCCTTCGCCGCCGCCTTGATCTCCTCTCGGGTTTTCCCCTCCCGGATGACGACCCGAACTTCCAGACCCTTCTCTCGAGCGCGCTCCTGAGCCATAGCCAGAAGGAACCCCCCCATCCTCTCCACGCCGCTCCCCGCATCAATTACCACAGGCGCAGCGATCTTATCCAGGAAACTCATATCCGCCACGTAGAGGAAGATGAGTTCATCCCCCCGCTCTTTGGCCAAGTTGATAGCCTTATCCTGGGTTCGCCAACTAGCCTCCCCTCCCCGGGTAGCACAAAG
>JBHIDN010000386.1:0-2021 GCA_046760125.1 Anaerolineae bacterium | reverse complement strand
GGGAGATCCTGAAGGCTCTCCCCGATGCCCTGGATCTTTTGACCATCACCGTGGAGGCAGGTCTGGGCTTCGATGGAGCTATGAACAAGGTGACGGAGAAGTGGGACAATGAGTTGAGTTGGGCCTTTGCGCGCTTCATCGCCGAGACAAGGATGGGGAAAGGGCGAAGGGCAGCGCTGCGCGATATGGCGGATCGTGCCGAAGTGCCCGAACTCACTAGTTTCATAGCCGCTGTCATCCAGGCTGACCAGTTGGGCGTGAGCATCGCCAGGGTGCTTCGTATCCAATCAGAACAGATGCGCATCCGACGCCGGCAGCGGGCTGAGGAGCTGGCCCAACAGGCCCCGATTAAGATGATGATCCCTCTCACCTTCCTCATCTTCCCAGCCATCCTGGTAGTACTCCTGGGCCCTGCTCTCCCTAAACTCCGAGACGTCTTCGTCACCGGTGGAATATTTTAGCCTAGTCAATCTAACCCGAGGTTGCATCCTCGCCAACCGGGTCCGAAAGGCTCAAAGATTCTGGGAGAGAGCCAAGGGCCTCATGGGGCGTTCCTCCTTAGAGGAGGGGGAAGGGCTCCTCATAGAACCTTGCACTTGGATCCACACTTTCGGCATGGCCTTCCCCATCGATGTTCTCTACCTGGATGGCGAGGGGGCAGTGGCACATATCTGCTACTCCTTGCGCCCCAATCGGCTGGGCCCCTTCGTCAGGCGAGCACACTCGGTGCTGGAACTCCCAGCCGGAACTATCGTCCGCTCGGGGATCAAGATAGGAGATAGGTTAGAAGAGAGATCGACTGAGGCGACCAGTTGAGCCTAAAGCAAGGGTGGCAAGAGGCAAAAAACTCTCTCTTGGATCTTCTCTTCCCTCCCCGTTGCGCTGGGTGTGGTCGCTCAGGTTCTTGGCTTTGCCTCGCCTGCATGAGCGAAATCGAGTTCATAGAACCGCCTCTCTGCTCCCGGTGCGGGCTTCCCTCAGTAGAAGACCCTTGCCTCTCTTGTCGGATAGACCCTTTGGCCATCGACAGTATCAGAGGGATAGGATACCTGCGGGGTCCTCTAAAGCGCGCCATCTACCAGTTCAAGTACGGCCAAAAGCGTAAACTGGCCCTTCCCTTGGCGGACCTGATGCATCACTATCTCTTGGAGAACCCCTTGCCCGCGGACTTGATCGTGCCTGTACCGCTGCACATGGATAGATTACGAGAAAGAGGGTATAATCAAGCAGCGCTCTTGGCCCGGGAACTGAGCGAGCGAAGCGGATTACCCGTAGAGGAGAGGCGCCTAGCGCGCATCAAAGAGACCGCGCCTCAGGTGGCTCTCAAGGCTGATGAAAGGCGCAAGAACGTGAGAGGCGCTTTTCGCGGCCAGGGTGAAAGGTTAAAGGATAGGCAAGTTCTTCTCATCGATGATGTCTGTACCACCGGGGCTACCCTGGAGGCTTGCACAGAGGCCCTCCACGAGAAGGGAGCGCGATCCGTCTGGGCGTTAGTCCTAGCCCGAGAGACTTAGGAGAAAGGAACCATAAGATGAACATCATCATCACCGGCAAGAATATGGAAATCGGCGATGTGCTGCGAAAATATGTGGAGAAGAAGGTCAGAAAACTAGATCGCTACCTTCCCACCGCCGGCGAGGCGAGAGTGGAACTGGCCGTCGAGGGCACAAAAGACGCCGAGCACAGCCAGGTAGCACAGATCACCCTCAGAAGCAACGGTACTATCCTGCGTAGTGAAGAGAGATCCTCCGATATCTTCGCCTCCGTCGATGCCGCTCTGGACAAGATGCACCGCCAGATAATCCGGTACAAAGAGAAGAGGTATCGCCGAGGGCGAGGGCCAGAAAAGGGGCTCCCCCTTCTTGAGGAAGAGGAGACGCCCCGCATCGTGAGAACCAAGCGCTTTCCAGTGAGGCCCATGGATGAGGAAGAGGCCATAGAGCAGATGGAACTTTTGGGCCACGATTTCTTCGTCTTCTTCAACGCCAGCACCGGTCAGGTGAACGTCCTCTATCGGCGCC
>JBHIDN010000385.1:0-2032 GCA_046760125.1 Anaerolineae bacterium | reverse complement strand
CGAGTCATCGGTGGAGCCGTTATCCACCAAAACCACCTCGAAGTGGGGGTAACTCTGCCCTAAAAGCGAGTTGAGACAAGTAGGGAGATACTCCGCTTTATTCCAATGAGGGATGATGATGCTAACCGAGGGAGCCTTGTATATGCTAACCATCGCTCCGTTCCTGGAAGTAGGCAACCAGGGCCTCTTGCCAAGGCCGCAACCGGATCCCCAACTTAGCAGCCCGGACGTTGGCTAACACCGCATGGGGCGGCGGCTTAGCCAGTCGGGGGTAACTTTCCGCTGGATGCAACGGGAACTCCCCCCTCCCCCCCAGATCCAATATCGCTCTGGCGAACTCATACCGGGAGCAACTCCCCTCATTGGTCAGATGATAGATGCCATATTGGGGATGTCGAACCAAGCGGGATATACCCTCCGCCAGATCACGGGTGTAGGTAGGAGAACCCACCTCTGTAATTACGTAGTGAAGTTCAGGGCGCTCCTCAGCCAGTTGTAGCACCTTCTCCACGAAGTTCCTGCCTCCGGGGCCATATAGCCAAGCGGTGCGCACGATGTAGTAATGTCGCAAGAGTTCCTGAACGTGCCTCTCCCCTTCCAGTTTGGAGGCCCCGTAGACATTGATGGGGTTAGGCTCATCGCTCTCCAAGTACGGTTCATCTTTTGCGCCATCGAAGACGTAATCGGTGCTGATGTAAACCATAGTGGCGTTGCAGCGTTGGCAAGCCAGGGCCACGTTCCTCGTCCCCTGACCGTTGACCGAGAAGGCAGCAACTGGATCCTTCTCGCAGCCATCCACATCGGTCATGGCTGCGGCATGAATGACCAGATCGGGAGCCCATCGGACAAGGAAGGAGATCGTCTCCTCGCTGGTGATGTCCCATTGGGGCAGATCCAAGAGGAGCATCTCCTGATCAGCAAAAAGTTGTCGTAGGCTTCTACCTAACTGTCCCTCGGCTCCGGTGATGGCTAGGCGCATCGTTTTCCCTAGCCATTATACCAACCTCAGGGCATAAGTGGTAGCCAGACTTGCGCTTCCTGGAGATAGTGGTAAAATCTCTTTCCAGCCTCTCTATGAACGGTTCGGGAGAGAGCACCGTGAAGGAAACCCAGAGCGAAACGTTTACCCCCCAGTCCAGAAGAAAGCGCTCCACCAGCCGCCTGGCCCGCCAACTTGACCACTGGCAACTGACAGAGACCACGGTTCTTATAGGCACGGCCCTCGTAGTGGGAATAGGAAGCGGCTTTGGAGCCGTCTTCTTCCGCTGGATGATCGCCTTCTTCCGATACCTTGCCTTCGAGGAGGGCAAACAACTCCTCGGCTTCCTGGGGCGCTATTACCTGATCCTAATCCCCGCCCTGGGAGGTCTAATTGTAGGCCCTCTAATCTATTTCTTTGCTCGTGAGGCTAAGGGACATGGCGTCCCTGAGGTGATGGAAGCCGTGGCCTTAAGAGGGGGACGGATTCGCCCCATCGTGGCGGTCATCAAGTCTCTAGCCTCCTCCATCTGCATCGGGACTGGGGGCTCCGTGGGGAGAGAGGGGCCCATCGTCCAGATCGGCTCGGCCTTGGGCTCCACTTTGGGGCAACTCCTCCACTTCTCCGACGAGCGGGTGAGGAACCTAGTGGCCTGTGGAGCGGCGGGAGGGATCGCCGCTACCTTTAACGCCCCCATCGCCGGAGCCCTCTTCGCCTCAGAGATAATACTGGGTGAATTCACCGCCACCTACTTCAGCAGCGTGGTCATCTCCTCGGTCACCGCCACCGTCATCAGCCGCATCTTCTTGGGAGACTCCCCGGCCTTCAAAGTCCCCCCTTACTCCATCGTCAGCCCTGGGGAATTGGGGCTGTATGCCATCTTAGGCATCCTCGCTTCTTTCGTGGCTGTCCTCTTCGTCCTCACCCTATATAAAGCCGAGGATATCTTCGACGTTTGGAAGTTCCCCGAATATCTGAAACCCGCTGCCGGAGGCCTTTTAATAGGTCTCCTAGGACTCTATTTTCCCCAGATATTTGGCGTGGGCTACGAGG
>JBHIDN010000384.1:0-2037 GCA_046760125.1 Anaerolineae bacterium | reverse complement strand
CTAGCCGCATCTTGAAGCGTCTCTTCAGCCTCGATACCTGGCGGCGTCTTCCCCTTCACTTCGCCAACGCCCGGCGTTTCTTCCTAGGCAAACTCAGACCTGCGGGCTAGTTAATTGACGAGAGGCTTGGTATGGAGATCTATCAACGCAACATCAACAGCATCGTTCGGCGTATAGGGAAAGGGAGGATACTGGTTGAAGCCTCCCTTCTCGATCTGGACCATAGCGCCCGCGTCTTTTTGACCTTCGATATCCAAGAGCGAAGGGTCGTGGAGGCGAGGGCGGAGATGCCCAAGACGCCTTTTGAGATATGCACAAAGACCTTGGGCCAGTTGCCTAGCCTGGTGGGGTTGGTCGTGGAGAGAGGGGTGGTGAGAAAGGTGGCCCAGAAGTTGGGGCATGAGACGGGCTGTGTACATCTGGTGGAGTTGGCGGTTCACGCCACCCGTCTGGCCTCGGCCGCGCTGGTGGCAGAGAGTTTGGGGATCGATAGTCGTGATTTCGCCAAACTGAGTGAGGAGGAGAGGCTAAGGCTGGGGAGACCCTATCTTAAAAACACCTGCTACGCCTACAACGAAGAGAGGCTGAAGGAGGTCCTCGATTGATTAGCGTGGAGGAGGCGCGGGCCTATTACAAGGAGAACGAGGGAGCCCATGATTTCGACCACGTCCTTCGGGTCTTGAGCCTGGCGGAGCGGATAGGGGCCGCCGAGGGGGCGGATATGGAGATCGTGCGCACAGCCACCCTCCTGCACGATATATGCCGCGCCCAAGAGATGCAAGGTGGCGGATGCCATGCTCAAGCGGGAGCGAAGAGGGTGCGCCGGATCCTCTCTGGCTGGCCTGTGGAGAGAGTGGAGGCTGTCGCCCATGCCGTAGAGGCTCATCGTTTTCGCGGTGGCGTCAAGCCAAAGACCCTAGAGGCCCGGGTCCTCTACGACGCCGACAAGTTAGACTCCATCGGCGCCATCGGCGTAGCGCGAGCCTATATGATGGCTGGGAAGTTGGGGCAGAGGCTCTGGACGGAGGTCCCAGAAGAGGCCTCAGCGGAAAAGAACCCTTTAACCGCCGAGCATAGCGCGCCCATCGAATTCGAAGTGAAACTGAAGAAGGTGAAAGAGGCCCTTCTCACAGAGACGGCCAAGGGGATCGCCGAAGAGCGCCATCGTTTCATGGCGGAGTTCTTCGCCCGGCTAGAGGAAGAGGTAAAGGGCCGGCGTTAAAGGCGCTTTCCGCTGCCCAAGGATGCTGGGAGGATGAAAAGAGTAGAAGTTGCGCAAGATTTTAGGCCCACGGTGACTTCTGGTGTGGCTGAACTACCTTTTGACAGCCCAAAACGCTCATCTGCCAGATGGTTCATCGTGCCTAGTAGCATCTGCTCCCCTGGAAACGATGAGCAGCAAGGGGAAGTTTCCCCTGCACAGCCGACGAGGGGTAATAGGCCAATAGATCGTGAGCGCCTACCGTTTGACAGGTTTGCCATATTGTGCTACACTATCTTATCAAGATAGATTCGAGGTCGAGTCAGGGGAAAAGGAGGTGGTAGAATCAAGGTTATCAATGGTCTCGAAGGTTATTACGTCAAAAGGAGGAAAAAGATGTTTAGGAGAGGATGGCTGCTACTGCTTGGCTTCTTAGTTGTGCTAACCCTCGTTTTGGGGGCTTGTGCGCCAGCGGCTACGCCGACACCTGCCCCTCCAGCGGCTACACCGACCCCTCCACCGCCCGCTGAGCCGCTGATCATCGGCACCACCGACAGCGTCACCGACCTGGACCCGGCAGAGACCTACGACTTCCACACCTGGGAGATCTTCTACAACGTTGGAGAGGGGCTGCTTACCTACGTCCCGGGCTCCACAGACCTGAAACCAGGGTTGGCAGAGGCTATGCCTGAGGTGAGCGAGGATGGCCTGGAGTGGACCTTCAAGCTCCGACCGGGGATGGTTTTCAACGATGGCACACCGGTAAATGCTGAGGCTGTTAAGTGGTCCCTGGACCGGGTGGTGAGGCTGGAGGGTGACCCCAACTGGCTGGTCTC
>JBHIDN010000383.1:0-2041 GCA_046760125.1 Anaerolineae bacterium | reverse complement strand
GACAATCGGCGCAGAGGCCGAAGATGGCGAAATGGTCTATCTGGGCCTTGAATCGATACTCCTCTTCCAGAGCGGCTTCCAACGGTTCCAGAAAGCGATGGTCGAACTCCAAGATCTTGCCGCAACAGAGACAGACCATATGGTGATGCCGCTCCTTCCTCAGCAGTTCATAGAGAACTGAGCCCTGGCCCAAGTCGGTTACACAGATAGCATGATGTTCCTTCAAAAGTTCTAGGGTTCGATAGATGGTGGAGATGTTGATGTGAGGATACTCTTCTTTAACCTGCTCGTAGATATCCTCCGCACAGATGTGGCCAGGGCTATTTAGAATGGCTTGAAGTATCAGCATCCGTTGCGGCGTGGGGCGCAAGCCCAAACTACGTAGCAACGTCTCACTCTTCGCTCTCCCTCTGGTCATGGTCCACCATTTTGCAATTAGTTGCACTTGCATATTTTAGCACAACAAAAGGGGACTGTCAAGAGAGCCTTGTTAATTGACAAAAGGGCTCCCAGGGCATATCATTCCCCCCGTGGGAGGCCGATGGTGGTCACGTATGGGGTAAGGTTAGCAGAATATCGCCGCTGGGCAGTAGTGCTCCTGGTCATCGCCGCTGGCTTGGCCATCGCCTATCTACCTTTGACTTTAGTGGGGCTCTCGATAGTGGGGGCCATCGCCTTCCTAGCCATCCTCATCCGCCCCCATCTGGGGATTTATCTTCTCATCTTCTCCATCCCCTTCGGCTCATGGAAGGAAGTTCAGGTGGGGGTGATGAGCTTGGGGGTGACGGAGATTCTGGTCGGCTTGGTGCTGGCGGCCTGGCTGGCCCAGATGGTCGCCAGTCGGGAGATTAAGATCGGGCCCGCGCCCCTTCTTCTTCCCTTGCTCATCTTTCTCGCCGCCATCTCCTTCTCTCTCTTGACCACCCTCTCCTTGCAATACAGCCTCAAGGGGCTCCTCGTCTGGCTGGAGATCTTGGGCATGTACCTATTTGTGGTCACCACTCTCAGTGAGCGGGGTGTCAAGATAGCCATCATCGCTATCCTCATCGCTGGGAGCCTGGAGGCGCTCCTGGGGGTCTATCAGTTTCTCTTGGGCGCGGGGCCGGAGAGTTTCATCCTCTTTGGCCGCTTCAGTCGGGCTTATGGGACCTTCGGCCAGCCCAACCCCTTCGGCGGGTATCTGGGGCTTATCTTGCCCTTAACTGTGGGCCTCACTTTCGCTGGCTGGCGGAGGCTTGAGAGGTTGCTCTTTTGGGGCTTGGCCGCCATCGGCCTGACCGTCATGGGAACGGCCATGGTGATGTCCTGGTCTCGGGGGGCTTGGCTAGGAGCCCTGGCTGCTTTGGGCTTCATGGCTGTGGTAGGGGTTTGGACGAAGGCTTTTGGGCCTCAACTGATAGGCGTGTTGATGGGAATCGGGGCGGGGATTACGAGCGGGCTCTGGTTCGGGGCGAAAGATATGGCTTTAGGTATGCTCGTCGGTGGTCTGGTGGCTATGGTTATAGGTGGGCTGACGGCCACCGCTCTGCGACGCCGTTGGGGGTTTGTGCTCTTGACTCTCCTACTCCTCTTGGGGGTCTTGTTTTTCCTCCTGGGAGGGGAGAGGCTCATACCGACCGCCCTGGTCGAACGGCTACTCGATTTTCTTCCCTACCTCAGGGTCACCAGTGTAGAAGGGATACCCCTCAGCGACGAGAACTACGCCATAGTGGAGCGGCTGGCCCATTGGCGGGCGGCCTGGAGGATGGTGAGCGATAACCCCCTTTTGGGGGTGGGGATCGGGAACTACGTGCCCGTCTATCCGGCCTACGCTCTGCCCGGCTGGGAGGACCCCATGGGCCATGCCCATAACTATTACCTAAATATCGCCGCCGAGGCAGGGCTTGTCGGTCTAGGGGGTTATCTGTTTCTTTGGGGGGCTATTTTCTGGCACGGTTGGCGGGTCTATCGGGGGGCTGAAGACCAGTGGCGGGGCATCACCTTGGGGATCCTGGGGGTGATGGTCGCCCTTTGCGCTCATAGCCTCTTCGATAACCTCTAC
>JBHIDN010000382.1:0-2056 GCA_046760125.1 Anaerolineae bacterium | reverse complement strand
GGCTACCGCAGGCGGTGCAGCGGGGAGGGCTCTCATCGGATAGGCTTCGCAGAAGAGAGATGCGCCGGCCACAACTCTGGCATCTGTATTCGTAGATAGGCATCTTACTCCGTCCTTACATTAAGGATGCACTATCTATTATAGTCGGGACGAACTCGTAAATCAACCTTTACGTAAAGTATCCCTGTCCTTACAGGATCTCCCCAGATACCGGGGACGGTGCCTGTCCCACAGGGATCCCGAGGGATGGGATGGGAAAGGAGGAAGGCGGTGACAGATCTTCTACACGTGGGCTTCGGAGCCAACGTCGTTGCCCGGCGGATCCTGGCCATCTGCGACCCAGATTCTGCTCCTCTCAAGCGGATGGTCCGGCGAGCCAAGGAGGAGGGCTCAGTTATCGATGTTACCTATGGGCGGAGGGTGAAGACGTTGATAGTCCTGGATACGGGACATATCGTCCTGGTGGCTCTCCAACCAGAGACTATAGCCGGTCGGCTTCAGCGCGAGGCCTCACCACGAGGACCCGGACAGGAGAATCAAAGGGCTCCTTCTGAAGGACTAGAGACCAAGGAGTAGAGGGAAAGATGGCAAAGGTTACAGGATTCGACAAGGAACTCCTCTCTTACTTCGAGAGTCCCCCTCTCCTCATCGTCCTCTCTGGCCCTTCGGGGGTGGGGAAGGATTCGGTGCGGAAGCGGATGGAGGAACTGGGGTGCCCCGTCCATTTCGTGGTGACGGCCACCGACCGCCCCCGCCGAAAGGAGGAGATAGATGGGGTGGATTACCATTTTCTCTCCACGGAGGAGTTCGAGAGGATGATAGAAGAGGGAAAGTTCCTGGAGCATGCTATCGTCTACGGTCAATACAAGGGGATCCCCAAGGAGAGTGTGCGGCAGGCCCTGGCGCGAGGCGAGGATGTCCTTTTGCGGATCGACGTCCAAGGGGCCAAGACCGTAAGAGAGATCGCTCCAGAGGCGTTACTGATCTTTCTTTCCGCCTCCTCTATGAGGGAGTTGGTAAAGCGGCTTAGGGAGCGGAAGACGGAGAGCGCTGAGGAGATGATGAATAGGGTGGCCACGGTGCAGAGGGAGATGAGGTATCTTCCGGAGTTTGACTATGTGGTCATCAATCGCGAAGGCAGGCTTGACGAGGCGGTGGAGCAGATCATGGCTATCATCCGCGCCGAGAAGTGTCGTGTCCATCCCCGCCGCGTCTCTGTTTAGGGAGGTTATCTTATGGCTAAAGATGTGCGCCGTTCGACTATCGCTGGCTCCTGGTACCCTGGGAGCCCGGAGAGGCTAGGAGAGACGGTGGATAGGTTCCTAGCCAACGCCGGAAGCGGCCAGGTCGAGGGGGAACTGGTAGGGCTTATCGCCCCTCACGCCGGCTATCAATATTCGGGTCAGGTAGCAGCCTACGCCTACGTTGAGTTGCGAGGGAGGGAATACGAGAAGGTCGTTCTCTTGGCCCCCAGCCACAGGGTCTATGTGGGGGAGTTCGCGGTCACCAGTTACGCCTACTATGAGACGCCCCTAGGCTTGGTGCCCGTGGATGGCGACCTGGTGGCCCAGTTGGAGGCTCAGGTTCCCCTGAACAAGACCGACGAAAACTTAGAACATGCGCTGGAGATCCAACTCCCCTTCTTGCAACGGACGCTAGGGGAGTTTTCTTTACTTCCCATCCTGATGGGGGGGCAATCCTGGGCCTCTTGCCAGGAGTTGAGCGAGGGGTTAGCCGAGGTTCTCCCCGGCCAAAACGCCCTGCTAGTCGCCTCCACCGACCTCTCCCATTTCTACGATTACCGGACCGCGGTGGAGTTGGACAAGAAGGTTCTGGCCCGGATAGAGGCTTTCGACCCCGAGGGGCTATCTCAGGACCTTGAGGCTCGGAGGTGCGAGGCTTGTGGTGGGGGGCCGGTCTTGGCCACGATGCTTACCGCCCGCACCCTGGGAGCAGACAAAGCGAAGGTCCTAGAGTACAAGAACTCCGGCGACGTGACGGGGGATAAGTTCCGGGTCGTGGGCTACGCTGCGGCGGCGCTATATCGGGCAGGGTA
>JBHIDN010000381.1:0-2058 GCA_046760125.1 Anaerolineae bacterium | reverse complement strand
CACTTAATGAATATCCAGCCTTTCCAATTTCTTAGAAATACCCTCCATTGAATTTATTCATATTTTTCAAATATCTTCACCAAAATTTTCTCCATCGCATTCCATCTGTATTTGACCTTTCATTTCTGACGAGCCTTTTGGTCCTTCTCTTTGCTTTCCTCGGGACCGAAGGGAGGGACAAGGGGCAGGCTAGGGATGACAGGTCAGGGAACCAGGGCAAGGTTTATCTCCTCTCCCTCCAGAATACCAAAAGGGCCTCCCATAACTTTCTAGAGTACATATTTTCCCCTCTGGAGAGTCATGGCGCTCCCTTCCAGGATACGATCTACCTCTCCCTCCGGGATCCTGTAAGGACAGACAGATCAAGGGTAGAGTACGGCGGCCATCAGACCAAGAGTGTGAAGCGATATCACCAAGAGCTCAATCGATTCAAATCGAGAAGAACCCCTCCTCGGCGTAGGTGGCCAAGGGATAGACAAGGAGTTCCCTCTGGAGTAGAATTTGGGCAGTTGATAGTCACAAGGAGGATGGGAGGTCAGATGCTTGCCAGAGCCAAAGAGTTGAAAGAGGAACTCATCAGATTGCGCCGCACCATCCATCGCCACCCGGAGTTGGGGTTTCGGGAGGTGAAGACCGCAGCCCTGATAGCCGAGGCCCTGGAATCGCTGGGCCTCAAGGTTCAGACGGGGGTGGCCAAGACAGGGGTCATCGGCTATCTAGGGGAGGGAGGTCCTGTTGTCGCTATCCGTGCCGACATGGACGCTCTACCCATCCAGGAGTTGAATGAGGTGCCTTACAGGTCCCGAGTTCCTGGGGTGATGCACGCCTGCGGCCACGACGCCCATGTGGCTGTGGCCTTGGGAGCGGCCATGCTGCTTGAGGAGATGGAACTGGAAGGAGAAGTGCGCTTCCTCTTCCAGCCCTCGGAGGAGCGCGTCGATGAGGAGGGCAAGAGCGGGGCCGTGCGGATGGTCGAAGAAGGGGCTATGGAGGGGGTGGAGGCCATCTTGGCCTTGCATGTCGATTCGGAGACGGAGAGTGGCGTCGTCAAGATAAGCCCTGGCCCTATGGCCGCGGCAGTCGATTCTTTTGAGGCCACTATCATGGGGCGAGGCTGCCATGGCGCTTATCCCCATCGAGGGGTGGACCCGATATTCATCGCTGGGGAGGTGATCTTGGCTATTCAGGGGATCGTCTCCCGCCGCCTCGATCCGGTGAAGCGGGCGGTCATCTCCATCGGTACCATCCAGGGGGGAACGGCGGAGAATATCATCCCCGAGGAGGTGGGGTTAACGGGCACTATCCGCAGTTTCGAGCGGGGGGTGCGGGAACAACTGCACGCCGAATTGGAAAAGGCTTTCCAGGTGGCGAGGGCCCTGGGCGGCGACTTTCGCCTCACAATTGAGGAAGGGTATCCGGTGATGGTGAATGAGGAGAGGGTGACCGAACTCATACAAGAGGTGGCCATAGACCTCCTGGGCGAGGAGAAGGTCTTGCCCCAGAAGTCAGAGATGGGGGCAGAGGATTTCAGTTACTTCTTGGCCCAGGCACCGGGAGCCATGTTCGACTTGGGGATTAAGAAGGGGGAGATGCGCCTGGCCCACAGTCCTCACTTCGACCTGGATGAAGAGGCGTTACCTATCGGGGCAGCGATCTTGGCCGAGAGCGCCAGGAGGTACTTGGCGTTGACTGACAGACATGAGCTTTGATCGGGATCACTTCCACTCAATTGAACAGTTCTTTGGTGCTGATTGGCTCCAAAAAGAGTCTGAGAAGTATCGCCGTAAACTAGAGCAAGGCGCACGCCGAGGCTTTGTGGATGACAGAGCCAAGCACCAGACTCACCCTGTCGTCCGGCTCTGGTACAAGAACATTCTAGGGCAACCAGAGCCAGCCGATTGGGTGCTCGCGGGGCAAGCGAAACTTGATGGGCGAGCTCAAGAGATTCATCGTATGCTCCATTTGGAGTTCCTGCTGAAAGAACTCATGCCAAGCTGGAACGCGGAGGAATTGCAAGAGGTGCGTGAGAGGTTGATGAACGCCCCTCAATTCTCTGCC
>JBHIDN010000380.1:0-2062 GCA_046760125.1 Anaerolineae bacterium | reverse complement strand
AAGGCAGGTGCTCCTGGCCGATGCCAGGGGCGAGGTCGCCTACTATGAGGTCGATTGGGGTCTTCCTTCGGCGCTCATCATCGGCGGGGAGGCGGAAGGGGCGAGTGAGGAGGCCAAGCGGCTAGCCCACAGGAAGGTCTATATCCCCATGCCTGGAGGGGCCGAATCGTTGAACGCGGCGGTGGCGGCAAGCATCATGCTATTCGAGGCAGCGAGGCAGCAAACGAACTTGTTTTAGTGCTGTCAGGAGTTACCTCCTGACAGCCAAAAATAAGAGAGTATGGGGCGTAGAGGTCGCGGCAAGTTGACGGCCAGCGGTGGTGTTTTCTTCGTTACCACAACCTTTGTTGACTTCAAGCCCCTTCTGCTCAACGATTCCTATTACCGGCTAATCATCGACTCTCTCGATTTCATGCAGCGCCGAGGTGACTTTACTCTCATTGCCTACTCCATCATGCCCACCCATCTCCACCTCGTCCTTCAAATTTCAGGAGAGAAGAACATCTCCGAGATCATGCGTGATTTCAAGAAGTACACCTCTTTCCGCATCAGGAAGAGGTTAGAGGATGATGGGCATCATCGGATGGTGGAATCACTGCGGTTGCCTCGTGGCAATCGTCAGGTGTTCAAGGTTTGGATGGATAGATTCGATGATCTACTGATTACCAACGAAGAGACATTACGCACTAAAGTAGAATATATCCATCAAAACCCTGTGAGGGCCGGGCTGGTGGAAAGAGACATCGATTGGCCATACTCAAGCGCCCGTAATTATCACCTCAATGATCATTCGCTGGTGGAAGTGAAATGGGTTCTCTGAGGCGTCAGATGGTAACATCTGACGCCACGAGGGAGTAGGTCAGGTTTGCCCGGCCTGACCGTGGCAGGACAGGCCACACCTGTCCTACCTGGGTCGGATATGGAAATCCGACCTACTATCACCATGTGGGGCCCTGTCTGGGCCTCGATATGCGAACCCTCTACCACCTACTCTGTGGTCTTTGAGATGAGAGATACCGAGGGGTTGTCAAAGCCCCCTTTTGGTGTTATAATAAGCGCAAATTAGGAGGGCAGGGATGCGCCACGGACGCAGGAGGACGAGAGCCTTCGTCTTTACAGGTGCCTAGGAGGGCACCTGTCGATCGGCGCTGCCTGGGTAGTTGCTTTGATAGTAGATCGTTGGTGACCCTCTTCAGAGGACGCTTTGAAGAGGGGCTTTTTATATTAAACTGTGCTATATTTATCGCGGAGTGGAGAGATGATAGACCGATGGGAAGAATTGAAGGAGAAGGCCCTCCGAGAACTGGATGGGGTCGGGGACCTCGAAGGGGCGGAAGAGTGGCGGGTCGCCTATCTGGGGCGGAGGGGAGCCCTGACCAAGATATTGCGGAGCGTAGGCAAACTGCCTCCCGAGGAGCGCCCCCAGGCGGGCGAGAGGGCCAACCGGGTGAAGAGAGAACTCACCCAGGCCTGGGAGGCCAAGGTCGAGGCTCTGAAGGCTAGGGTTATCCCTCCCGAGGAGAGGATCGATGTCACTCTCCCTGGGCGGAAGCCTCTTCTCGGAACTATCCACCCTGTCACTCGGACGCTTTGGGAGATATACGATATCTTCGCCCCCATGGGGTTCCAGGTGGTGGAAGGGCCGGAGGTGGAGTGGGACAGGTATAACTTCGAACTCTTAAACATCCCTAAAGATCACCCGGCCAGGGATATGTTCGCCACCTTGTATGTGGCTCCGCCCTACGCCCGAAGCCAGGAGATGATGCTCCGCACCCATACCTCCCCGGTTCAGATAAGGACTATGGAGCGGTTCTGCCCGGAGCCTATACGGGTGCTTATACCTGGCCGCTGTTACCGGTACGAGAGCGTCGATGCCACCCACGAGTGGATGTTTATCCAGGTAGAAGGGCTGGCTGTGGGACGAGAGGTAACCATGGCCGATCTCAAAGGGGTGCTCACTGCCTTCGCCCGCCAGATGTTCGGGGCGGAGCGAAAGGTCCGTTTCCGCTGCGATTACTTCCCCTTCGTGGAGCCGGGAGCGGAGATGGCCATAGATTGCATC
>JBHIDN010000379.1:0-2063 GCA_046760125.1 Anaerolineae bacterium | reverse complement strand
GATTCTAACTCCTGCGCACGCTCGGGTCGCGGGCCGCTGCCCACTATCCGCTGGACCTCTATCAACCCCTTATCCAAGATGGCTTTTATCATCGCCTCAGCCATCACCCCGGTGCCGATGAAAGATAGGGTAGTCCCTTTGAGGTCGTTCATGCTATTCCCTCCTCTCTCCGAATATAGCCCTCCCGATACGCACCATCGTGGCTCCCTCCTCGATGGCTATCTCGAAGTCATCGGTCATCCCCATGGAGAGATCTTCCCAATTCGCCTGTGGGAACCTCTCTTTTAGTTCCTCTTGCAACCCTTGCAGTCGTTGGAAGTAAGGCCGAGCCTCCTCTGGCCGAGCGACCAAAGGAGCCATGGTCATCAGCCCCCTCACCTCGAGGTGGGGCAACCTGAGGATCTCCTCTACGTAGGAGAGGAAGGCCTCTTTCTCCTCACCTCGCGTCACACAGGGAGCCATGCGGAAGCCATATTTTGTGGCTTCGCCGGAGAGGTTTACCTCTAGTAACACGGGAACTCTCGCGCCGATGCGGGAAGCGCGCCGGTCGATCTCTTGAGCCAGCCGGAGGCTATCCACCGAGTGTATAACATCGAAAATAAGCAACGCCTTCTTGACCTTGTTTCGTTGCAGATGTCCGATCATGTGCCAGGTGACCTTCGGCAAAAGGGGGGCCTTCCATTCCGCCTCTTGCACGCGGTTCTCTCCAAAATCTCTCAACCCTAGGGCTATGGCCTGTTTTACAATGGCCGGCTCGATAGTTTTGGTCACCGCTACCAGGGTTATCTCCTCCGGGTTTCGGCCAGCCCGGCGGGCGGCATCGGCCATCCGCTCCCGTACCCTCTCCAAATTGGCAGCGATATCTACCTTCTCTGACACATCCATCTCCTTAAGGGTAAGCCTTCTTTAGAGTCCTTAGGGCTCGCAAAGTTATCCAACGGCTGGGTTCCCCTTTCACCTCTATATCCATCTGCATCCGCCCGTTGAAACTGTTCTCCAGCCTCCACCTGCCCAGTTCGTCTTGTTTGGAAAGCACAGGGTCGAGCAAGCGCCGCAGGCGGAGATCCTCACCATAACCAAGATCCGTCAACGTGTCGAGGGCCTCTAAGAGATCGCTCTCGTAGAAGGAGGGGAAGCCGAACTTCAGCCAGTCGGTCTCCCAGCCGTTCTCCGTCAGGCCCTCCTTCGGTTGACCAAGGTAATCGAACTCCAGAAGGGTTTCCGCTCCTTTCTTGATAGTCTCTTCTGTCCCTTTGGAACGGAGGGATGGCGGAAGGGCAGCCAAGCCCCGCAGCACTTTTATTAACCCCCAGATGCAAGTCGCTCCATCGTTGTGAGGACAGGTCCAAGCGCCATCTTTTTTGATCAGTTCTAGCAAGCGGTCTAAGGCTCGCCGAACTTCCGCATTTTCCCCTCTTCCAAAGTGGCATAGATAGCGGATGGTATTGCCTGAGTAGCAATAGATGACATCTCCCTCCTCTATTATGGCCTTGGGGGCACCGATGGCTTCGATCGCCTTTTCCATCTGCGCAAGTCCTTTCCTCACTGCAGGGTGATCCCCGCCCACTCCCAACTCCGAGAGGATGGTCAGTTGCCAAAGGGTGCTCTTATACTTGGGCCAATAGGTGGAATCGGCTTGCTCCCAATACCCCTCCGGATGCTGAGCGGCGACGATGGCTTTGACGGTAGGGGAGCCAGGGATGGCCTTCTTGGCCGCTACCGCCTCAGGATCATCATCGCTTCTATCCAAGACCTCGGTCAGGGCAAAGTAGCGAATTGAGGCTTCCCCTTCCAAGAGCCAAGGGATGGGGTCGGCCCTCAATTTTCTTTTCCACTCCTCATTGGGCATCTTACTCACCTCGCAGGATCATCAAGACCGCGAACCTTCCCGTTCGCTCTCCTTCGGCTCGATGGGAGAAGAACTCAGCCGTGTTGCAAGCGGTACAGATCTTGCTTACCTCTATCCTTTGTATGCCTAATTGGTTCAGTTGCCAACCATTGGCCTCCCAGAGATCGAGATAGACCCCCTTCGCTCTTTCCACCACTGCTCCGGAGGAGTGAGG
>JBHIDN010000378.1:0-2067 GCA_046760125.1 Anaerolineae bacterium | reverse complement strand
GGAGGAGGGTGGGGACCCCCAAGCGGCCCAGGTTCTCGGCTATATTTCGACCCACCCCTCCAGCGCTGACGCGGATCTCGCCGGGGTTAGAAGTGGCGGGGATCAACCCCCCTCTTGCCCGGCCTTTGGTGTCGATGCTGGCCGCTCCAATAACCACCACCCGCGGCAACTCACCCATCTCCTGCCTTCCTTCGCGCTCAAAGAGGCGAGGCAGATAAAGAGGAGGCTTCCTCCCACTATGGCCCCCTTTTCTATACGATCTTCTCCCGCACCCGGGCGCTGGTATAATCGAGGATAGCCACCACGATGGCGATAGCCCACACGGCCGCACCGGCCTCCTCGTACATCAAGAGCCGAATCCACTGCTGCAAGAGGAAGCCGATCCCTCCCCCACCCACAAAGCCGATGATGGTGGACATGCGGACGTTTATATCCCAACGGTAGACGGTGAAGGCGACATAAGGAGGTACGATCTGGGGGATTACAGCGTAGACGATGGTCTGCAGACGGTTGGCCCCCGTGGCGGTGATGGCCTCGATGGGACCAGGGTCTATCGATTCCACGGCCTCGGAGTATAGTTTGCCCAGGGCGGCGATGGAATGGACAGAGAGGGCTAAGACACCAGCGAAGGGTCCCAACCCCACCCAGACCACGAAGACTATAGCCATGATCAGGGGCTCTATAGAGCGGAGGATATTGAGGATAGTGCGCGTCAGGTAGTAGACCCCCATAGTGAGGGGGTTGCCCCCCATCAGGTTGCGGGCCGCCAGGAAACTCACCGGCATAGCGAAGAAAATGGCCAGGGTGGTGGCCATGAGGGCCAAAAAGATCGTCTCCATCATCTTCTCCGCCACCAGGAAGGAGGTCTCGCTGAGGTGTAGAGATCCTACTTCGCGCTTAAGCAGCGCCTGGACGCGGTTCAGTTGGGGCCCTACGCCTACGGCTACGGCTTCAGCCCATGGCTCGGGCACGACGATGGTGAGGGGTGGGATCCTTCCTTCCTCGTCGGTCTCGAAAGTCAGGTACGCGCCCTCCTGCCGGATTCGACGCTTCATCTCCCCGGCGATGTTGATCCACCATATCTGGCCCCGCGAGGAGGGCCAGAAGTTACCGCCTTCGATGGTGAACGTCTCCCCAACCTCCCCACAGGTCTTGTCCAGGATGATGAGATAGGGCTCATCCTCCTTGGGGGTGCCCTTTTCGGGGGGCGAATCGGAACAGGGCGACTCGAAGATGATCTCCGCTTTCTGCATCTCGACGCTGCGTTCGAGGAAGGCGGGCTGCAGGAGGCTGGAAACCAGGGGCTTGATATCCGCCACATCGGTTACCAGACGCATGAGTTTGATGTCGGTGACCTGCCAGCCGATGATGTATACGACGATGCCTATGATAAGGAAAGGCGGCACAAGCGATATCTGTCTCCCCCGGGCCAGGTTATAGGCGTCCCAGATGCCCCACAACCAGGCCAAGATGATGCCCACGTAGAGGAAGTTGTTCCCTTGCCATCGCACCAGGAGCGCGGTGACTGCCACGGCCAGAAGGAGGGCTACTCCTCGTGGGAGAGCCCCAGCGTATATCTGGCCCAGGCCAGGGACGATCAGAGATAGTAAGGAACTAAGAATAGACTTCTTGCGTCCCACGTTGCCCCCTATGTAACCGTGACCTGCTCGGCCTCCTGGCCGTAGATCTCCTTAAAGCGTTCGTCGGTGATCTCGTGGGGAAGCCCTTGGAAGACCACCCGCCCGTCCTTCAGTCCCACCACATGAGAGGCGTAGCGGCGGACCAGGTCCAGGAAGTGCAGGCTGCAGATGACGGTTATCCCGTCTTCTCGGTTGAGCTGTTCCAGGTATCTCAGGATGGAGTGAGACAACACGGGGTCCAGGCTGGCCACCGGCTCATCCGCCAGCATGAGTCTCGGCTCCTGCATCAGGGCACGGGCGATGCCCACCCGTTGCCGTTGCCCACCGCTGAGGTCATCGGCTCGCTTAGAGGCCAATTCGGCGATGCCCACCCGCTCCAGGTTCCGCATGGCCCTCTTCACCTCCTCTCTGGGGAAGCGGATGATGC
>JBHIDN010000377.1:0-2094 GCA_046760125.1 Anaerolineae bacterium | reverse complement strand
CTTGTTGTGCCCTCTTCCGTGGCCTCTATTTTGGCCCCTTCCTAGACCGTGTCCCTTTCCGCGCTCCCAGCCGGGAGGAGTTTCTTTTGGCCCCCTGTCTGGTCTGGCTGTGGTCCCCACCGTCCCCGTCATAGGTTCGGTCTCGGTAACCACTCGCCCGGACCTGATGGCCCCCAGGTTCATCTGGTTCCCCGGGTGCAAGCCGTACGGCCGCGTAATGACGCCCCAGCCGCCTCCTTCCTCTTGCCCTCTCAGGGCCATTATATCCTCGAAACTCAATCCGGTGGCGTCAACGAAGAAGAGGGCGATGGCCATATTGCCGTAGCCTATCCCTTGATCGTGCCAGCCCTGCACTTGCGTGTAGTCGAGGCCGAAAAAGTCGGCGATTATGGCTGCCACGGGGTGGGTCATAGTTAGAGTGGCCGTGATGGTGGGTGTGAGGATCGGATCTTGGAGAGTGGGATGGGGGTTACTGACTACAGGGGAGGCCGCTAACACTCCCGTTGCCGTAAGGAGAAGCATCGCTCCCACAAAGAGTGCCAGAGTTAAGATCTTCTTTCTCATCATCTTCCTCTCCTGTCTGAATACTTGATCCATGCTATAATGTTGTAAAAGGCTATGCCGGAAACTCGGGCCTGTTCGTACTTAATACCGTACGACAGGATAAAAGGATACGGGTATGAGCTATTAATCTATTTGCTAAGGGGCAATATCCGTATCTTTTCATACCTTGTAGCGGTATAACATAACGGATAGCGAGTTTGGAAAGTGCCAGATGAGGAATGGCTTATCCGGCGGGCTAAGGAGTACGATCTCCAGGCTCTTGCCCTGCTCTATCGCCGCCACGTGGGCGCCATCTACCGGTATATCCATCTACGCGTTGGCCGGGAGGATCTGGCCGAGGATTTGACTGCCGATGTCTTTCTCAAAATGCTGGAGGGGATAGAGTCGTTCGACTATCGAGGGGTGCCTTTCGCCGCCTGGCTCTTCCGCATCGCCCATGATCGAGTGGTGGACTACTTTCGCCGTCAGGCCGGGAAAGAAACCGTCTCCCTGAGCGAGGGGCTTAGCGCTCCTGGAGAGGGTCCCGCGGCCATAGCGGAGGCGGCGTTGGCTGGCGAGCGCCTTCGCCAGGCCTTCGGGAGGTTAACGGAGGAGCAACAGCAGGTGATAGTTCTCAAGTTTGGAGAAGGGCTCACTAATGCGGAGGTAGGGCGGTTGTTGGGGAAGAGCGAGGGAGCGGTGAAGTCTCTTCAGCATCGGGCCCTGGCCTCACTGAGGCGATCCTTGGAGAGGGAAGGATGATAGGAGAACCAGGGGGACGGTTTTTGAAACTGATGGTCATCTCTTGGGATTAAGGGGTCTCGGGGAAAGAACTCTGTAAAGAGGCGTAGTGAACGGGTGGAGAACGCCTGATGAAAAAGGGTTTTGAATCGTTGTTGGATGAAAGTTTAGAGCGCCTCCGCAAGGGCGAAAAGTTGGAGCCTTCGACCAAGGAGGGGGAGTTAGAGCCTCTTCTGGAAGTGGCCAGTCGAATCCAGGAGATCTCAACTCCACCAAGAGAGGCCTTCGTGGGCGACTTGGAAAAACGCCTAGTTGAGAAAGCAAGGGCTCTACAGCAAGCCAGGAGGCCCTCTCTTTGGGATCGGTATTTGACTCCTATCTTTTCCCCTGGAAGGGCGAGGAGATGGGCAGCCATCCTGGCTGTGATCCTGGCCCTGGTGCTAGCCAGCGCCGGTACCGCCATCGCCGCGCAAAGCAGTATACCTGGAGACCCCCTGTATCCTGTAAAGAGGGCGACCGAGAGGCTAGGGCTTCTGGTGGTTCGTGAGCCGCCTGGGAAGGCCCATCTCCGCTTGGAGTTCACAAGGCGTAGGATGGAGGAGATAGAAGCGTTGGACGACAGAGGCGAGGAGGTGGAGGAGAATATCTTAGTGGAACTGGCCACGGAAACAGATGGAACCCTGGAGGAGATAGAGGTAGCCCCGGAAGGGGATCGCGAGACCCTCTTTGAGAAGTTGGCCGATCTTACTGAGCGCCAGCAGGAGGTGCTTCAAAGGGTCTATAGCCGCGTTCCAGAGCAGGCTAAGCCTG
>JBHIDN010000376.1:0-2098 GCA_046760125.1 Anaerolineae bacterium | reverse complement strand
GATATGGGCCCTATATCCTGGCTTCTTAGCCAGGACTAGGGAGAGGGCCTCGGCGATGCGGGCCAGCCCTGCCTCCTCTCCCTGGCCGACATGGGAACCGGGGTGCATCACGAGGAAGGGGAGGCCCAAAGCGTCGCAGCGGGCCAGCTCATCCTCGAAGACCGTGATCGACCTCCTCCAGAGTTCTTCGTCTGGAGAGCCCAGGTTGATGAGATAAGTATCGTGGGCGAAGACGGGGTTTATCCCCGTGTCTTCCTTCTTGCGCTTAAAATCCTTGACCTCTTCCTCGCTAAACTCCCTCATCTTCCATTGGCGGGGGGTTCGGGTGAAGATCTGGATCGTCTCACAGCCGATCTCCTGGCCTCGGTCGATCGCCTTATCTACCCCTCCGGAGATGGACATATGGGCTCCTAAAGGCATGATTCCCCCTTTCAACCAGTTTATCCCCCAGACCGTAGTTAGCCTGGGGGATCAAGACTCTTATGCGGGCCAGCGGGGCTCCCCTTACCCTTATTTGACTTTGACTTCGATCTTCTTGGGTTTGACCTCGGGCACTTTGGGCAAAGTGATCTCCAAGATGCCATCCGCATAGTTGGCCTCGATCTTCTCCGTCTCCACATCGGTGGGCAACTGGATAGCCCGGTAGAAGGTGCCCCGGAACCGCTCGCAGCAATAGTAATCTTCGTCCTTGACCTCCTCCTCAACCTTTCGTTCCCCCTTGATGGTCAAGACGCCGCCAGTGATGGAGATATCGATGTCCTCCTTCTTCACGCCAGGCAGTTCGGCCTTGACGATCACTTTGTCGGCGCGGTCGAACATATCGACTCGGGGTGCCCACTCCCGCGCTACCAAGGCGCGCCGGGTCCAGGGACGGAAGGGCCATTCCTCGAAGAGCCGCTCCATCTCCTCCTCCAACTCCCGGAACGGCTCCCACCTTCTAAACCACCTGGGTCGCCATCTCTCCACAGCCATCTCTGAGCCTCCTCATCTCCCTTCGACCTAGGCTTTCTATCTGCGCTCAACTTTGTCTGTTGCCAGAGAGCCCCGCTTTCTAGCCCTCCACTTTAATTATATCATAAGTGACCATCTGCTGATGAGCATACGGGTTAGACCTCTCTCATTTTTGGTGTTCCCTTTGTCATGGTCAAGAGTCTGACCCCTTTTACCTGCTGGAAGGTGGCCCCCTGGCTGATGCAGCGCAAGACGGTCTTGGGCTCTATGACCTTTGTGCCGGAGATGATATCTACGCCATAGTCGAAGAGGACCGGCGACAGGGGGGTGGTGGGACCCAGGAGCATGACTAGGCTATTCGGCCGGCAGAGGGATAAGAGATGATCCAGGGTGTGGTTGATGAGGGTGGTTCCCGTGATGGCTACCAGATCTGCCTGGGGAAGGACCTCCTCCGCTGCCTCGGCTGGCAACTCCTCTTTCGCCGGATACTTCTCTAGCACCCAAAGGGTCTCCGCCACCCCCCGCAGTTTAGCGATGAAAGGGAAATGTCCCACTAAGGCTATCTTCTTATTTTGACCCTGTTCTAAGAGGAAATCGCGGGCGTTCAGTTCCAGACACCGGCTCTCATCCACTTCTAAGAGCGAATTGATGCTGGCCATGCCGATGCTGGCTTCCAACGGGAAGTCTGACTTAACATATTGAGCCAACTCTAAGGCGCTCTTCTTGTGGAGGCTGCCCACCTCTCGCACCCGCCGCTTCCCATGGGGGCCCGCCTCCCTTATGGTAGAGGCCAGCCCACAATGCTTGCTCACCACCGCCGTCCAGAAGACGCAGGTGCGCACCTCTTCCACCGGCGAGTCCTCCTCTAAGGAGGCGATCAGATCATCCAAGATCCTCATCCTCACTCTCCCTGTCAGATAGAGGGCTATGAGAAACGTTGTTCGGCAAAAGCGTATAAGGCGGCCGAAAACGGCTCACCCCTCTAGGTGGTGAGCATCAGCCCACCACTTTTTCCCGCTGTCGCTAACCACACCGCATTTCGCCTCTCCTAGTAGGTGTCATCAATTAGGCGTCTAAATCATAAACCCCGGTGTGGATTCTCACTGTGAGAAGATTGATCGCACGAGGGGCTTGTTCAACTGGGCTA
>JBHIDN010000375.1:0-2104 GCA_046760125.1 Anaerolineae bacterium | reverse complement strand
GTCTGGCTATATCCGCTGTCGCTTATCGGGGCCGCTCCCTCTCCCGGAGTGGGGTCTTGGGAGCCATGCTGGTAGGCACCATCACCTTTGGGCTGGGAGGCTGGAGGTGGGGTCTATTGCTCATAGCCTTCTTTCTCCTGGCTAGCCTCCTATCTCATTATAGGAGGGGCCAGAAACAAGCGCTGACGGAGAAGTTCGCCAAGGGCCACCAGAGGGATTTAGGGCAGGTCCTGGCCAATGGAGGCTTGGGAGCCCTTCTCGCTATCCTCCATTTCTTCCGACCGAACGATCTCTTGTTTGCTGCCTTCTTGGGGAGCATGGCCGCGGTAAGTGCCGATACCTGGGCTACTGAACTAGGGGTCCTGAGCCGCCGCTCGCCTCGTCTCATCACCACGGGGAAGGTGGTGCCCGTGGGGACCTCGGGGGGCATCACTCTGTGGGGCATAATGGCCTCCATAGCGGGGGCGCTGACCATGGGGGGCGTCGCTTGGATACTTCTGGCTCTAGGAAGTGCAGCCACCTTGGTATCCATACTTCTTTTGGCTTCCTTCAGCGGTCTTTTAGGTTCCCTTTTCGACAGCCTTCTGGGGGCTACGCTCCAAGGTATCTATCTTTGTCCTCGCTGCCGAGTGGAGACGGAGAGGGTGGTTCACCGTTGCGGCTACCAGACTACCCATATCCGTGGCTGGCGTTGGTTTAACAACGACTTGGTCAATTTTACCAGTTCGCTTTTGGGGGCTATCGTAGCCTCTCTTCTCCATTCCTTCGGATGCCGAACGCACTAGCCTTCGCCCTCTCAGCCTAAGAGAAAAGAGGAGCCACGTGGCTCCTCTCCGATGCCCGACATGGCACCATCTACTCTGAGCGCAGGGTGAGGCTACCCAGGCCCATACGGATCTTGATGACTAGGGTGTTCTCGGCCTCCTCGAAGGCATCGTTTACGTACTCTTTCTCTTCCAGCCTGCGGAAGCCGTAGATATCCGTATCCGACACCTCCTCTTCTAGTATAACCTTGGTTCCTGTAGATTTTGGCACGATGATGGTCATCTGGCTGATCCCGGTCTCGATCCTCACCTCGGCCGAACGGTTAAGCGGTCCGGCGAAATCGAGGGTGTAGCGGCCGAGGCCGCCCTTGAAGGTCATCTCCTCGAAATTGGCGTACCCCAGCCCCAGGATATCGAACTCCGAGGCCCCGGTCTCGATCTCTATCCTCTCTAACACCTGGGGGTTCGGTTCTTCGAAGGAAACGGTGCTCCTGGCGGCGCCAGTGCGCATCTCTAGATCGGTGAGGCGCAACCCGCTCAGATCGGAATCGCCACTGAAGGCCCCGGCCTCGATGCGCAGCGATAAAGGTATCTTCTCTGTCAGCCAGACCTCCCAGTCGTTGCGCACCCTTTCGGTGGGTAGCCCCCTGATCTCTGCTCCTCTCCGGGGGCTTATCTCCACCCTGGCCTTGTCAGCACTGGAGGAGTATTCCGTCTCCGGTTCCAGTTGGTCTATGTTATAGGTGACCTCTCCCTCCAATAGTTCAGTGGCCCCGGGCTTCAGATGGAAGTTGGCTGCGCCGAAGCGGAGAAGAACTTCAGCGCTCTCAGCGTCGCCCAAGGGGACCAAGAGCTCCTTGGTGTGCAGTTCGCCCACCTCCAGGTTCGGCAGTCCGGGGATGGAGGAGATATCGCAGGCCACAAGCAGGAACGCTCCGAAGATTAGCGATATCAAGACCTTTCTCATGGTAGTCCCCCTTCCTTGAAATCGAGTTTACCATTACGTCTATTAATACGCAAAGCCGCGAGGAAGGTTTCGCGGCTCCAGAGGCTGGGTCACTAATAGATGCGTCATCGGGGTTTGAGTTCGATCAATGCCTCCCCACAAACAAAGAGTCGGTTCTTGCCCGCTCGTTTGGCTCTCAGCAAGGCCTTATCCGCGGCGTTGACCAGGGCTTTGGCGCTATCGGCGTGATGAGGGTGGGTGGCTGCCCCGAGGCTGATGGTTATTCGACCGATGGGACGGCGAAGGTTGCTGAGTCTAATGGTTGTTGTGTTGTTTTTCAGCATAGTAGGGGTAAGTGTGGGGCTGTTGAGACGGCTATTGAGAATGTGAAGAC
>JBHIDN010000374.1:0-2107 GCA_046760125.1 Anaerolineae bacterium | reverse complement strand
TGCTGGTAAGGCTTTTGGTCTCGTGCGTCGCGGCAGGGCATCCTTGAGCAGCCGGATACCACCACACCCCTGACGGCAACCCCAATGGGTAAAGTGGAGTGCACCCTTCACCTGGTATTCCTGGGCTAAGCGGCAGGCCCGCCGGACGCGAGTCATGATCGGGCCATGGCCTGGATGGCGCAACATCCTCTCCGCCATGCTCCGCAAAGGTGCCTTTTCATCGTTTGGCTCCCAGTAGACCGCACTTAACTCATCGCAGACGATGCGTGCCCCGTGCTCCTCCAGCAGATCGAAGAGGTTGGTGCGGTGGTAGGGCATAGCATGAAGCCAGAGGAGGCGGTACCGTTCCTCATCGGCGGGCTCTCTGATCCTGGCCTCCAACTCCTCTACCAACTCTCGGTAGATCTCGATCAACCTTTCCGTCCCCCAGATCAGATAGGCCAAGAAGCTGAACTCGAAGGCGTCGCGGCCGTGCCAGGAGCTGGGAACAGCCTTACGCAGTTCGTTGACCCGGACCATCAACGCTCTAGTCTCATTGGCGTTGCAAACCACCTCCTCAAAGCGCCCCTCATCGAACCTCTGCCCGGTTACCTCCTCCAGCCTCCCTAT
This sequence comes from Anaerolineae bacterium, assembly GCA_046760125.1. Classification (GTDB taxonomy): domain Bacteria; phylum Chloroflexota; class Anaerolineae; order UBA7937; family UBA7937; genus UBA7937. The sequence continues at coordinate 1,498 of JBHIDN010000374.1, read as the reverse complement.
CAGACCCCTCAGTTGTCCCTCTAAGTATTCGACATCGCGTGGGCTATCTCCATAAGGGGGCTGCAAGAGGATAGGCTCCAGGCCATAATAGCGGCCCATGATCTCATAGACCTTGGCTACCCCATCGCAGATATTGGTAGTCCCCACCATGGCCACTGGCCGGGGGAGATAGTCCGCCAAGCCAGCCCCCAGGCCACCCCGCTGGTAAGAGCAGCTATCCCGAGAGAAGCCTCTCTTCTCAGCCTCTTTCAGTATCTCCTCACTTCGGCCCAGGTTGGCGAAGGTAGCGGAGACGAACTCGTGGCAGAAGGGAATGAAACCGAAAGCGGTGATGATCTCCATGGGCAAAGAGTAGACCGTGGCCCAGACGACGGGCCCCTCCCCTTGGAAGGCCTCCAGGCCCAATGTGGCCATCTCATAAAGTAGCCTATCCCTAGCGTTAGGTCGCTTCCGCAGTCGCCGGGCCAAGACCCGCTCCATCCGCTCATAGAGTTGTCGCAACATCACCGCATCCCCTCGAGCATCTCCACGAAGGCCTGCACCCTGGTCTTCATCTGCCCGAAACCTCCCGTAGTGTAATCGCCTTCCAAGTAGAGGAGGGGGATGCCGATACCTTCCAGTTCTTCCTTGAGGCTAGGGTAATCGTACTGGAATTGATCGCAGAATTTGAGGGCATGGTAGATGACCCCGTCCACTCGATACTCCTCTATCAGCCCCTTGATATAGGCCAAGCGCCGTGCCAAGCCAGTCATGCGGGAACAGGGGACCCGCTCCAGGTAGCGCCGGGCTATCGACTCGAAAGGGTCACCCTCTTCCTTGACCAAGCCGTGGAGATAGCGGTGGCCGGTACAGAGGTCCTCCACCACTACCAGCCCCTTTTCCTCGATGAGGTCGATGATCTCCAGTCGATCGATGATGCTCCCCGAGAGCATCAAGCGGGGCTTTCGATCCCCTGCCCTTTGCTTCTCTATCTGGGCCAAATACCTTTCCAACTGGCGATTGAAATCCGCCTTGGGCGACTTGGTGGCCCCCATGACCAGGTGGAGGCTCGCTTTGCCGCTGATGGCCGGGGGGTCCCCCTTCCGATAACTGTACAAGGTCTGCAGCAGACTACGGGTGCGGTTCACTGTCCTCACGGCTTCCAAGAGACCCTCCTGACTCGGGGACACACGGAAGGTTTCCCCCAAAGCAGCCATAAGTTCTCGAAGTTGGGCGATGTAATGAGCCAAAGAGGCGGGGCTCTCCGACCTAGGCATATCCAAGATGAAACTGAAGCGGGGTTTGAGGTAACCATGGAAGACATCGTAGAGGCGGCGCATGGCATCACAGGAGTTGACGAAAACTATCCCATCCAGGTGATAGGCTCCCTCCAAGGCCTGGTCGAAGACGCCGCGCACGTAGGGGCATAAGTTGGGGTGAAGGTAGGCATCGGCCTGCTTCACTGGCTCGCCGCTGCCAGAGAGGCGGAGGGGCTGGCAACCGGCGGCCATGATTATCT
>JBHIDN010000373.1:0-2115 GCA_046760125.1 Anaerolineae bacterium | reverse complement strand
CATCGATGACGGCCAGGGCATCCCCGCTGAGGAAGTAGAGTTGGCCTTTGAACGCCACTCCACCAGCAAGTTGAGGGGCGCCGAAGACCTCTATCGCATCGCCACCTTGGGCTTCCGAGGCGAGGCCCTCCCCAGCATCGCCGCCGTCTCCAAGGTGACGATGGTCACTAGGACCGAGGAGCAGGAGATAGGAGTCCTCTTGCGCCTAGAGGGAGGAAAAGTCATCAAGCGGCAAAAGAAGGGAGCCCCCCGAGGTACCGTCGTCTCCGTGGAGGACCTCTTCTTTAACACCCCGGCGCGACTCAAATTCTTGCGTAAGGACCCCACTGAGGCGAGACATATCAGCGACCTGGTGACCCGCTACGCCCTGGCTTATCCAAACATACGCTTCAGCCTCCTCTCCGAGGGGCACACCCTTTTCCGCTCCACAGGTAGCGGTAGCCTCTACGATGTGCTGATGGAGGTATACGGGCTGGAGACGGCTCGCCAGATGTTGGAAATCGCCTCCTTATGGGAGGGCGAAGGGCTCAAGATCAGCGGATATGTGGGGACTCCCAGCCTCCATCGGGCCAGCGGGAGATACCTGACCATTCTCATCAACGGCCGCTGGGTGCGAGATCAACTCTTGGGTTACGCCATCAAGGAGGCCTATCATACCCTTTTGCCCAAGGGACGTCACCCCATCGCCGTGGTACGGGTGGATCTCTCCCCTCAGGAGGTGGACATCAACGTCCATCCCGCCAAGGCCGAAGTGCGATTCCGGAGGAGTGGCGAGGTCTTCGCCGCCGTCCAAAAGGCGGTACGTCACACCTTAAAGGGAGCGTCGATCCCCGCCGTCGCTCCTCCCCGCTGGGCCCCAGAGTCGAGAGCTCCTATGACCCGTCGCCCCTCCCCCGGCCAAATGGCGCTAGAGGTGCAGCGCACGGAAGAGATAGCACCCCCTAAGAAGATCCCTCCCCTTCGGGTCCTGGGGCAACTGGGGCGTGCCTACATCATCGCCGAGGGGCCAGAGGGGATGTACCTCATCGATCAGCACGCTGCTCACGAGCGGGTGCTCTACGAACGGCTCCTAAGCGAACGGGCCAAGATGGCGGTCTCCTCCCAAGGGCTGCTCGAGCCTCTGACCTTAGACTTGGGCCCCGAGGAGGCGGCAATCCTAGAGGAGAAACGGGAGACCCTACGATCCTGGGGGTTCGACCTGGAACCTTTCGGCGGCCAGACCTATCTTTTGCGCGCCGTCCCCGCCATCCTCAAAGGGGGCGATCTATCTCAAGCGGTGCGAGAGGTGATCGACGAGGCATCGAGCGGGGCCGGCCGCTGGGAGGAGGAGTTCGTCATCAGCCTAGCCTGCCACGGAGCCGTTTGGGCAGGCCAGACCATGAGCGAGGGGGAGATGCGAGAACTGGTGAGACAACTGGAGGAGACCAGTTCCCCTCGCACCTGCGCCCATGGCCGCCCCACCATGATTCACCTAAGCGCTGAGCAACTGCAGAGGGAGTTCGGAAGATCGTGATGAATACATAAAGAGGAGACAGCGATGGTCCAATCTGATGAATTACAACAGATCCTAGCCGAACTCCAACAGGCCCGGGAACGATTGGCCCGAGCGGAGGGGCTGATCACCCTGGGTCACGTGGCCGCTCAAGCGGCTCATAAACTCAACTCTTGCCTGGCCGTCATCCAAGGCTACGCTCAACTCCTCCTGGAAGAGGACCTCGACGATAAGACGAAGGCCACTATTAGAAAGATCGACGAGGAAGCCCAGAAGGCTGCGGAGGTGGTGGCTCAACTGGCCGACTTGGCCAAGCAGGAGCGGGAAAGTGGTTCGGAGACTACGTAGATGGGAAAGGCTTTGGCTCCTTTTGGCCGCCGGGGGAGCCCTAGCCACTATATCTTGCGCCACCTACTGCCTCCTTTTCTTCCGCCCGACCAGCCTCACCTTCCTTACTCCCGATGTGGCTATCTTATGCTGGCTCTTCTGCTCCACCCTCTATCCACCCTTCGGCCTCCTAGCCATCATGGCGGCGATAGGCCATCTGCTCGGGGCACTTCTCATCTGGAGAGGTCGCTCCCAGATAGGTGCCATGGCCACTATTATAACGGGAGTGGCTATCG
>JBHIDN010000372.1:0-2116 GCA_046760125.1 Anaerolineae bacterium | reverse complement strand
ATACCGGGTGTGGCCAGAACACAGCAACTGATATATACTGGTGCAAGGAAGGGTACGCCGTCTGGAACAACGACGGAGACACGGTGTTTCTCTTCAACGGGAGTGGAAACCTGGTCAGTCAATACTCTTACTGACGAGCGGAGGCGAGTGATTGAAGGGGTGAGCGAATGAGAGAGCGGTTCTTCCGCCGGGAGTTCGTTCTGGCCTTGATCGCGGTCGTCATCTTAGCGGGGCTCATCCTCGCCTCCCGGTCGATCCCCTCGGGGCCCACGATGAGCGACTGCTACCAGATAGAGGAGCCTTGTGCTCGCGCCGCTTGCCTAGAAGAATACTATCGAATATACGGCCAGACTTATGAGCAATAGAAACTGAAGGAACAGGATATGCTTCTAGCCATAGACATCGGAAACACCAATATCGTGTTAGGCGTTTACCGAGGGGAAGAACTGGTCGCCTGCTGGCGGCTGGCCACCGACGTTCATAAGATGGCTGATGAGTACGCCGTGCTCCTAAACAGCCTCTTCTCCAACGAAGGGCTGTCCAAATCGGAGATCAAAGGATCGGTCATCGCTTGCGTAGTGCCACCCCTTCTCCCCATCTTCCAGGGGGTCTGCCGTGAACATCTCGAGGTAGAACCTTTGGTGGTAGGGCCCGGGATCAAGACCGGAGTGCGGATCTTGATAGATAACCCGCGAGAGTTGGGGGCAGACCGGATCGTAAACGCTATCGCTGCCAGAAGGCTTTACGGTACGCCAGCCATCGTCATCGACTTCGGCACCGCCACCACCTTCGACGTGGTATCGAGGGAGGGCGACTTTCTGGGAGGAGCCTTCGCCCCGGGGATCGGCATCTCCGCCGAGGCCCTCTATCGACAGGCGGCCCAACTCCCTCGCATCGAATTGGTTGTCCCCAAGAAGGTCATCGGCAAGAATACCGTGGCTTGTATGCAGTCCGGGGTGCTCTTTGGCTATGTGGCCCTGGTGGAGGGGATGGTGGAGAGGATCGAGAAAGAGTTGGGAGAGGAGGCCAAGATCATCGCCACCGGTGGGCTAGCGGAGGTTATCGCCAAAGAGACTTCCGTGATCCAAGTCGTGAACCCCAACCTCACCTTGGAAGGGCTCCGTCTAATCTACGAGATGAATAGATAGCCTTGGCTTCCTTCTGGGTAGGTTGTCACCGACCAAGATGGTGAGATGAACTATGCGGCTTCGGCATCTCTACTATAGTACCGCCTGCAGCCATTCGTGGCCGTGTCTGGTGGCATCAAGCCAGCCCTAACTCCTTCAACTTCGCCTCGGAGGGAACTCCCTCGGGTGTCCACCCCCGCAACTGATAATACTCTCTCAACATCAGGTCCAGGTCGGGGAGTACCCCTTTCGCCTTGCCCGAGGGGCGGGGGTGGGTGAGGAGCCGCTGGGGAAGGGTGTCGTCCTTAAGAGATACCCCTAGGCGCACGTTTATCAACCGCTTGAGGTTGAAGAGCCTCTCCCCCATCCGCAGGACCTCATCCTTCGTCCAGCCCCACCCCATCGCCAGGTTCACCCATTCTGCCAGGTGGCTCGGCTCCACCCCGGCCTTGGCGATGAATTTGCATAACCCCAAGGGGTTATAGACGCTCATGTAGTTTTGAAAATCATAGGCTATCTTGCCTTTGCCTTGACTAGTGTGAATGTCAGGTTCCCCGACATACCCCCAGTCGGGCCAGTTGATGCCGTAGCCGTACCAGTAACTTATCGCCTCCAGGTGACAGCCGCCCCGGTTGGCGGTGGCGTAGTTGGCGGCCATGCTGGTGAAGGCCCGAGGGTCGTGCATGGGGAGTTCCAAGCCTTTGACCTGGATAGCCAGTTCTTCTTCCCCCAACCTCTCGGCGGCGGCCCGAACCCCAGAGGCCAGTAGATCGCCGATCCCCTCCCGGTGAGCGATCATCTCCACGAGTCGAACTATGGCCCCGGGGTTCCCCCAGGTCAATTCTATACCTTCTGTGGTGATAAGCCCCTTCTCATAGGCCTCCATAGCCAAGGCTATAACCGCCCCGGTGGAGATGGTGTCCAGGCCGTACCGGTTGCAGAGATCGTTGGCCTTGGCGATGGTGTTCAAATCCTCATTGAGGAGGAGC
>JBHIDN010000371.1:0-2117 GCA_046760125.1 Anaerolineae bacterium | reverse complement strand
AAGGGTCGTCCAGATAGTTGGCTACTACCCAATCAGCAAAGAGTTCATCGAAACTATATCCCAACTCCAAAAGAACGGCGTCCACGCTGGCGATGCCGTTGGCCGGATGGGCCACCAGGGCCCGCGTCGCCTCCTCGCCGAAACGCTCCAGGAAATATAGAGTGAAAAGGTAAGCCGCGCCGTAGTTGGGGCCCGCTTCGCTGGTCTCATCTGGCCAGGAGTTGAGTTGCGTGTCAGGCCGCATGGCGAAGGCCGTCTCGACACCGCCGATCTCATAACCGTTTAGATAGGCTGCCAACTCGGAGAACCCTTCGTTAAGCCAGGTATCTTCGTTCTGGTCGTTGTACCAGTGGATCATATGCTGAAACTCATGGGCCAGGACGCTGTTATAGAAGTCGCTGCCTATGGTTACATTATCAGCGTTGATATAGAACATCTCTTTTTCGTTAGAGAATTCGTGCACTATACGGGGGTACTCATCGGCGCTGGAGTAGTAGCCGGCCACCGAGTCTCCCAGCCCCCGAGCGTGGAGGATATTTAGGTGGGGGTCGCTATCCACCCCGGGTGTCCATTCGCTGCCGAAGAATTCGCGATCTGTGGGATAGGTCTTCTCCTCGAAGATATCCGCCGCTTCCTTGAGCCGGTCCAAGTCCACATCGACCCCCTTCTCCACCCACATATAGAGATGGGGCGTGGCGTAGAGGAGCACGGCGGTGATCTGGAAATTCTCATCGGTATCCACGTTGGAAACCCAGAAGACCTCCTCATCGCCGATCTCATAATCAGGGGGGCTCTCTCTAACCACCTCTGGGATCGGCTCCTCCACATGCTTGAGCCGCTTCGTCAGGGCGATGAGGTCTCGCGCCGGAACCTCTGTCCTCTCTAACAACTCCCAAGTCTCTACCCCCACTTGGGGGATGGGAGTAATCTCTATGGTGGGTGGAAAAGTGGGCGTGGGTTCCGGCGTCTCCAGTGCGGGCCCGGGCCAGGTAGCCAGCCTATAGGCTACCGGTATCACCGTGAGACAAGAGATGAGGCAGAGACAAAGCGCCACCGAGATAAGAACGAGGATAACGGTTGCTCTTTTCAACGTCCTCTCCTTCTATATCTATTATCACCTGCAGATCGCAGGGCTGGGAGTGGTCCCCATCCACCACAGTCAACCGCTCCCCGCTGGTAGACCAGAGACATCCCAGACGAAAAGGAGACCATCGGAGACCGGCTCTCTTCCCCCCCAGGGTGATCGCCAATCTCTCACTCCAATATCACAGAGACTCTGCACCGGGGTTCTGGATAATTCCCCGTGATATCCACTACCGTTAAGCGAAGGGTGTAGGTCCCAGGCGTCAAACCTGCCGTATTCCAGACCACTAACACCCCCTCGGAAACGGGTTCGTACTTAAGTTCGTCTATCACTACCCACCCAGGAGGCGTTTCCCCAACGCCATACTCTACCTTATAATATTGAAATTGGTCTATATCGGCCGTCCCCCATATCTCCACCCTCCCCTCCACCTTGGCCCCCATCGCGGGGGAGGTGATCCTGGCCTTGGGGTTGGGGCAGGCTGAGGCAGGAGGTGGCTGCGTGGGAGAGGGCGAAGGAAGGGTGGTAGGTATCACCACCGCTGGCCTGGTGGGCCGCTCCAAGGTGGGAGTGGGCGTCACCGGGAGAGGGGACAAAGCAGGAGAAGGTGTAACGAGCATCGATTCCGGCAACTCTTCCCTCGGAAGCCCCGCTAGAGCCGGGGCCAAAGTAGAATCTACAAAAGCCACCACCCCCACCAAGAGTAAGCCCCCTATGGCCAAGACGGAGTGATAAGCCCGGCTGGTGGCCGCCTCTTTCTCAGCGGTATGAAGAGCGGTGCCCCTCTCCCGCCAGGCCAGGAGGATAGCCCGGAGATAGAAGAGCATCACCACCCCACAGGCCAGATATATCCAGAAGGCGATCCTAGCGATGAACTCGATGAAGACGGTCATACCAGCGCCCCTTACCATAAAGGGGAACGAAGGCCCTCGTTCCCCTTCACCAACCCCCAGCACCCACCTTTGTCAGATCCTACCCAAGACCCCTTTGATCAAGGCCAGAAGTTTGGGGAGCGCCTTCTCCCCCGCTTCTA
>JBHIDN010000370.1:0-2119 GCA_046760125.1 Anaerolineae bacterium | reverse complement strand
AGAAGAGGAGGTGATCCAACGCTTAGCCTCCCTTCTGGAGATGCCTGTCGAAAGCCGGCTGGATAGCGAACCCTCATCTCTGTCCCAAAGCCCTCATCTCTTAGGGTTAGAGCGGTGGTTTCGGCCCGGCATAAGGGATTTGATCGAAGAGGGAAGAAAGACCCCCTTCGTCCCCGTTATCTTGGCCCATGATGTACCTCGAGAGGTGGCTTTCCTCATCGAGGAGGAACATCTTGATCTCCCTGGGGTAGTGGTACAAATAGAGGCCCAGCGCGAATATATCGGCGGCCCTTTACTCTCCCATATCATCGGCTATGTAGGGCCCATCCCTGAAGAAGAGGCGGAGAGTTACCTTGAGAGACCAGGCTCCGACTATGAACCCAACGACCTGGTAGGGCTGACAGGGGTGGAGTTGACCTTCGAGGAGGAGTTGAGAGGGAAGAAAGGCCGTAAGCATGTGGAGGTCGATGTGGCCGGAAGGGAGGTGCGGACTGTGGGGACCGCTATGGATCCCCAGCCAGGCTATAACCTCATCCTGACCATCGACCTCGACCTTCAAAAGGTGGCTACTGAGGCGCTCCAGGAAGCGATGACCGCGGCGGGCTCCCAGTCGGGGGTGGTGGTGGCCATGGATCCCCAAACGGGCGAGATCCTGGCCTTGGTCTCCCTCCCCTCATATGACAACAACCTCTTCATCGGCGGCATCTCCTTTGAAGATTACCAGGCCTTAGAAGAGCACCCTCATCACCCTCTGGTCGATCACGCTTTGACGGGACAATACCCCCCGGGCTCCACCTTCAAGATCATTGGGGCTGCCGCCGGGCTCGAGGAGGGGATCATCAACCGCCATACCTTAATCAACGATCCCGGGGTGATATGGCTTCCTAACAAGTATGCTCCCGATGACCCCACTCTGGCCCAGCCTTTCCGTTGTTGGCTGGAGACGGGGCATGGATCTTTGAACGTGGTGCAGGCTATCGCCCAATCCTGCGATGTCTTCTTTTACAAGTTGGCTGGCGGTTATCAGGATTTCACTGGCCTGGGTCTGCCCACCCTGGCCTACTATGCGCGCCTTTTTGGGCTGGGATCGCCCACCGGCATCGACCTTCCAGGGGAAGGCGAAGGGTTGATGCCCAGCGAAGATTGGAAGCGGCTCACCTATGGCGAGACCTGGGTGACGGGAGATACCTACAACATGGCTATCGGTCAGGGGTATATCTTAACCACCCCCCTCCAGATGCTCAACGCTACCGCAGCCGTGGCCAACGGCGGTACCCTCTATCGGCCGCAGATCGTCCGTGAGGTAAGAGATGCCGAAGGCAACATCGTTCGTCCCTTTCGCAAGGAGGTGATCCGCCAACTCCCCATCGCCCCGGAGAACTTAGCCCTAGTGCGGGAGGGCATGCGGGCCGCTGTAGCCTGGGGCACCGGTTGGAGGGCTAATCTGCCCGGGGTTGCGGTGGCCGGCAAGACGGGGAGCGCGGAGTATCCAGGCCCACGTGATAGGGAGGGGAAACTGCCCACCCACGCTTGGTTTGTGGCCTACGCTCCAGCGGAGGATCCAGAGATCGCCTTGGTTGTCTTCATCGAGGGGGGTGGTGAGGGCTCGGTGACCGCGGCCCCTGTGGCCGCCCGGATCCTGGCTGACTACTTTGATCTGCCGTTAGTGCCTTCGGCATCCTGAATAGATGAAAATGCAATAGAGTCAGGGATAATGAGAAGAGCCACCCCACATTTTGATCTCCTGCTTCTGGGAAGCACCGTGCTCCTGGTACTCTACGGCATCATCATGATCTACAGCGCTACCTACCTCTCTGGGGAAGGTGGCCAGAGCCTTTGGGATACCCTTTTCGCCAGACAGATCATCTATGCTCTAGCAGGGCTGGGCTTGATGTTTCTGGCCACCATCGCTGATTATCGATACCTGGAGAATCTATATCGTCCCCTCTACATCCTGACTATCCTTTCACTGCTCCTCATCCGAATAGTAGGGCGTACATCCTTTGGCGCACAGCGGTGGTTAGGCTTCGGACGCTTCCAACCCTCTGAGCTGGCGAAACTCTTCATCATCATCGGCTTGGCCAAATACCTCTCTGACCGCGGCTCAAGGATAAAGCGG
>JBHIDN010000369.1:0-2124 GCA_046760125.1 Anaerolineae bacterium | reverse complement strand
TGATCTACGCCCTTCTCTTCACACCTCTCTACTTTTGGTTGGGGTGGTTAGATTCCATGCCTCTCTTCTTCCTTCTCCTGGGCCTCTACCTCCTCATCAGACAACGAGCCAACTCCGCGGGAATAGCCTTGGGGCTCGGCTTCATGATCAAGATCACGCCAGCCATAATACTGGCCGTAGGGTGGAAAGCCTTGAACTCCAGGCGGAGAAAAGTGAACCTACTTTTGGCTTTCGGAGTCACAGCCTTGGCTATCGCTGTCCCCTTTCTTCTCACCCACCCCCAGTTTCTTATCGCTTCTTTCCGTAGTATGGTGGCTCGCTCTTCCTGGGAGACGGTTTGGGCCCTCTTAGAGGGGTACTACTCCTATGGCGTGGTAGCCGGGGACCGCTTCGATCCCCTGGCCAACGTGGCTACCCACCCCTCCACCCTCCCCTGGCCCCTGATCAGTTTAGCCTTCGCCCTTCTCTATCTCTGGCTTTTCACCCGACCATGGGGTGAGGAGAAGACCCGTATCGTGGCCTTCGCTGGCCTGACGGTGAACCTCTTCACCTTGTATAGCAAAGGGTACAGCCCCCAATTTCTAATTCAACTTATCCCCTTCGTAGTTCTCCTCCTTCCCCATCTGCGAGGCGTTATCTATATCCTCCTCCTCGATACCCTAAACTTCTTGGAGGCTACGGTCTATTTCATCATGCTTCCGGACGAAAGATGGCTCCTGGTGGGGACGGTGCTTTGGCGCACCCTGATCATCTCGATCCTTTGCGCCGAATACTCGACCACCCTCTTCTCCCTCTCAGAAGAGCGGATCGCCCCTCTTCGCCGCCGGGCTTTCGCCGCCCTGGTCGTAGCCTCGCTACTTATGGGCCTCCTGGGAGGCTACCGCCTGATGGGAGCCTACCATAGAGCCCGCTATGCCCAGGAAGAGTATCGGCCGGTGGTGGAGTTCCTAGTGAGCGCTGTCGAGCCTGGAGAGGCGGCTCTCATCCTCCCCGACCACGCCCTCTACCAGAGGCTATACCCCTTCCTGAGAAAAGGGATGGCCCTCTACGTGGCGGAAGAGAGAACGTTGCCCCAAATCATAGAAGGTTACAGCGATATATGGCTTGTAAGCCAAGGGGGCGAAGTCGAGACCTGGCTGAAGAGTAGAATGGAGTTGGTGGCGGCTCACGACCTGGCAGGGATGAGGCTCGTCCATTTTAAGAGATGAAAAAACAGGTGAAAGTGATCCTCGACTACGACGGGACATTGACCAGGGAAGAGGCGATGGTCGATGACCTGGCGCGGCTCTCCCTGGACACCCTATCCCGAGAGATCCTAAGGGTGCCCCGTCCCCAACTGCAAGAAGAGTATGAGGAGACGAGAAGGCTCATCCTCTCCCGGCCCCATGAGTTCGGCTGGGAGGTGAGAGGGCTCCTGGCTTCCTATGCCGACGAGGGAGCCTTCATCCTCAATACCACCACCCTCCAAGTGATGCTGAAGATGAACCCTCTCTACGCTCGCAGGGTGGCCAACTTTTTCAGAGGTGCGGAGTATGACCCCATCATCGATTGCACCAACTACCTCTTTCACCGCCACACCGCCGAACTGGAACCTCAGTTTCGCCAGGGAGCCAGAGAGATCCTAAACGGCCTCCTCCGACACGAGAGACTCGTTCCCCTCATCCTCACCAACTCAAAGGGGGATAAGGTGGAAAGGAACCTGGAAACTTTAGGGTTAAAAGGGGTACGGATCTTGGGAGACACCCGCCAATATGAGATGGACCCCTCCTGGGGAAGACGTTTCTTCCATCCGGAGCAGGGGATGATCCAAACCTTGAAGGTAGATGACGACCATAAGGTGGACCTCCGTCGTCCCGTCTACTATCGGGCTCTCGTGAGAGAAGCCCAGGGAGCCCAACAGATAGTAGTCGTGGCGGATACCCTCTCCCTGCCGGGGGCCCTTCCCCTAGTGATGGGGATGCGGTTTTATCTCCTCAAGACGAGTTATACCCCCTCTTGGTGCGAGGAGTTCGTCAAGAAGCATGAGCGGGGAGAAGTGCTGGAGAGCCTCTCTTCGCTGTCCGTAAAGGATCCCTGTCCCACAGGTCCCAAAGGGATCCCGTGGGAGATCCCGAGGGATGGGAA